>CAMWVO010000043.1 GCA_947177695.1 uncultured Clostridia bacterium | reverse complement strand
GCGCGGAAGTACTTGTCAAAAAAGGAAACCGCGTTTTTATAGGCGAAAATGTAATATTTGTAATATACAGGGACGGAAAGGTAAGTTCCGAAGAAATAAAGTGAAAGGAGCTGCGGCATGGCTGTTGTAACGGAAAGCGATCTGAAGCTTGCGATAAAGAACAAAAGCTTCGGCAGGGCGTATTATTTTTACGGCAAGGACATTGCCGCGGTGGAAAAATACACGAAAGCCATTGTTTCAGCGGCTGTAAAAAAAGAGGACGAGACCTATAATCTCCACACTTTTAACGGTAAAAATTTCGATATAGACGAGTTTTCCGACGCCTGCGAGGCTTTGCCAGTTTTTGCGGAATATGTCTGCTGTACTGTCTGCGACCTGAACGCGGAGGGAGTTCCCGCAGATATGCTGAAACGGATATCGGATATGGTATCCGATCTTCCCGAAACCACAGTTTTGATTTTTTACTATACCTCGGTGGACGTTACCGACGGAAAAAAATTTCCCACGGCAAAAAACAAAAAGCTTATGGACGCGGTGGGAAAAGCAGGCGGGGTCTGCAATTTTGCGCTGAAAACTCCAGCGGTACTGTCTAAAGAGATAATGGCGAAAGCCTCCAAGGCGGGCTGCGGCATATCCCGCGACGCGGCGGCATTTCTGGCGGAGCAGTGCTCCTGCAACACGCTGATGATCGAAAACGAGCTTGAAAAGCTCACCGCCTATGCTGCGGGAAACGAGATCACCGCCGATATGGTAAAAGACCTGTCCCCAAGGCAGATAGAGACTACGACCTTCGACCTTGCGCGTGCAATAACCCGCATGGACGCGAAAACCGCAATGCGTCTCTTCAATGACCTTGCGCAGGAGAAAACCGAACCGATAATCATTTTGTATTCCATAACCGGAAATATGCTCGACCTCTACCGTGCGCGGGCGGCGATGTCCTGCCGAAAGACTGCAGCTGATGTCAAGGAGGATTTCGGATATCCGAAAAATATGGGCTTTCGTGTGGACAATGCTTTCCGAGACGTTCAGAAGCTTTCCATGCCGCACCTGAGAATGTGCGTGAGAGTTCTCGCGGAAACGGATATCGCCATGAAATCCATGAAAACCGACCCGATGATACTGCTTGAAGAAGCTATCGTCAAAATGCTGAAATTCAGAAACTAAACCAATGAAAGGCGCGCATATATGCTCCATGTAAAACAAGCGGTGATAGTCGAGGGAAAGTACGACAAAATAAGGCTCAGCTCGGTTATAGACGGCGTAATAATCCCCACAAACGGCTTTACCGTGTTCAAAAACAAGGAAACCCTTGCGCTGATACGATATTTCGCCGAGACCACGGGAATAATAATCCTTACCGATTCGGACGCGGCGGGCTTCAAAATACGCTCGTTTCTGAAAGGCGCGGTGGGAAAAGGCGAGATACTTAACGTCTACGTTCCCGATATTTTCGGCAAGGAAAAGCGCAAAGCCGCTCCCTCAAAGGAGGGCAAGCTTGGCGTTGAGGGAATGGAAAAGGAGATTATCCTTGAAGCCTTCCGAAAGGCGGGGATAACCGCCGAGGAGGGACAGCCTGTCCGCGAGCTGATAACCAAGCTTGATCTTTACGAATGCGGGCTGAGCGGCGGGAAAAATTCCTCGGCAATGAGGAAAAGGCTTCTTGCGGAACTAAAGCTTCCGGAGCTTCTGACCGCTTCGGGAATGGTGGATATCCTTAACACAATGATGAGCAGGCAGGAATTTTTCGAGCTTGCGGAAAAACTAAACAGCGGGGAGGAACAGTCCTAAAAATGGTATTTTCAAGTCTGACGTTTTTATATTATTTTCTGCCGATAATTTTAATAGTATATATTTTTCTGCCCAACACCGCTGTTGTACCCATGCCAAGGGGCAGAAAGCTTGTCATACCTGCAAGAAATCTCCTCATACTTTTTTCGGGATTTTTCTTTTACGCCTGGGGAGAACCGTTCTATGTGGTGCTGATGCTGTTCTCTACGCTGATAGACTACACTGCTGGACGGCTTATGGCAAAATTTGACGACAGTCCCGCAAAGCGGAGAGCCTGCCTTATTGTGTCCGTCTGCATGAATGTGGGTCTGCTGGCGGTATTCAAGTACAGCGATTTTCTTATCGACACCATAAACGGCATTTTCCGTTCAAATATCACAAATCCAGTTATATTGGCGAACAGAGCGATAAATGACGTTTATAACTTCGGTCTGAGCGAAAGCCGTGTGGCGCTGCCTATCGGTATATCATTCTACACGTTTCAGTCAATGTCCTACACCATCGACTTGTACCTGCGCAACATCAAGGTGCAGAAAAGCTTTGTAAGCTTTTCGTCCTATGTAACGCTTTTTCCCCAAATTGTGGCAGGACCTATTGTCCGCTACGAGGACGTTGCCGCCGAGCTTGACGAGCGTACCGTAAATATCAACAAAATAAGCGAGGGCATATGCAAATTTGTCAAGGGACTTGCCAAAAAGGTGCTTCTCGCAAACAATATCGGTATTATCTGGACACAGATCAAAACCATGGATTACGGAGAAATAAGCGCGGCGACCGCATGGATAGGCATACTGGCGTTCACGTTCCAGATATACTTTGACTTTTCGGGATACTCCGATATGGCGGTGGGACTGGGCAAAATGCTTGGCTTTAACTTCCCGAAAAATTTCGACCACCCGTATCTGTCTAAAAGCGTAAGCGAGTTCTGGCGCAGATGGCATATAACCTTGGGAACTTGGTTCAGAGAGTACGTTTATATCCCATTGGGAGGAAACCGAAAGGGCAAGGGAAAAACTATCCGCAATCTTCTGATAGTGTGGGGACTTACCGGTCTGTGGCACGGTGCAAGCTGGAATTTTATCCTGTGGGGACTTTATTTCGGCGTGCTTATCGTTATCGAGCGTCTCGGCTGGGGAAACGTTCTGAAAAAGCTTCCCGCCGCGGTGAGTATGCTCTATACGTTCCTGATAGCGGTGTTCGGCTGGGTGCTTTTCGATACGGACACTCTTGCCGACGCGGGACGGTTTTTCAAAGCCATGTTCGGTGCGAACGGTCTGGGTGACGGTACGGCGGCGTACTATTTGGCATCCAATATAGTGATATTCCTGCTGTGCATTTTTGCGTCCACAAACCTGTTCGGAAAGCTCACTGCTTTTTTCAGAAAGAAAAAAAGAAAGCTTTACACCTATATCACTCCCGCAGTAACGACCGCCGTGCTGCTTTTGTGTACCTCTTATCTGGTTGACGCGACATACAATCCGTTTTTGTACTTCCGATTCTGAGTGAAAAGTACGAAGCAGAAAGGACAAAACAATGAAAAAGCCAAAGGTTAATGTCAGCAGTCTGGTAAACTGTGCGGTGTTTTTTGCGATACTGATAACGCTCCCTGTGGTAACGGCTCTGCTGCCGAAGAAAGAGCGTTCCGAAACGGAAAACAAGCCGCTCCAGCAAATGCCCGAAATATCTGTGAAAACTGTGTTTAACAGAAAATACATGAACGACCTTGAGACCTACGTTTCCGACCACTTTGCGGGACGTCTGGGCTGGATAAAGTCCAAGACTATCCTTGAAACGTCTTTGGGAAAACGGGAACGCAACGGTATTTATATACTGAAAAACCGTCTTGTGGAACAGATACCCGAGCCCGACTATGAGTCCATTGACAAGAGCGTGGCGGCGGTGAACAAATTTGCTGAGAAAAATGACGTTCCCGTGTTTTTTATGATAGTTCCCACTTCGGCGGAGATATACTCGGACGAACTGCCGAAAAACGCTCCCAATCCCAACCAGCGGGACGTTATAAATTACGTCTATCGAAGCTTTGAAAAAGGGGTTACCACTCTTGACGTTTATCCCATTATGGAAACGAACAGATTTCAGTATATCTACTACCGTACCGACCATCACTGGACAACCTACGGCGCATATCTTGCTTATGCCGCCGCGGGAAAGAAAATGGGTTACACTCCGCTGCCTGTGGACAGATACGATATAGAACACGCTTCCGATGAGTTTCAGGGAACGTTTTACTCTAAAGCGTTGTATGATGATATTGAAAAGGATACTCTTGACATCTGGCATCCGACCGAAGGAGAAGCCGCTCATCAGGTGTCAATAACCTTACAGTACGGCGAAGAACCGAAGGTTTACGACAGTATGTACTTCCGCGAATATCTGAGCGTTAAGGATAAATACGCCGCGTTTCTCGGTACAAATGCGCCGATAGTTACGATAAAAACAGAGAACGAGGGTGGCAAGCTGCTGATCTTCAAGGACTCCTACGCTCATTGTTACGCGCCGTTCCTGACGGAGCATTACTCAGAAATAACGCTTGTGGATATGCGCTATATTGCCTTGTCTTATAAGCAGCTTTTCGATCCGGAGGAGTACGATCAGGTACTTTTCCTCTATAATGCGTCATCTTTTATGGGAGATACCGACCTGCGGAAGCTTGCCTACGATTAACCGATTTTACAAAAGCCGCATAAACTGAATTAACGGGCAATAACGGTTTATGCGGCTGGAGTGGTATGCAGACCTGTCGGCTTTGCAGCATTGCAAAGCGCAAGAATAAGCGGAAGCAGACGCATACCCGTAGGGGAGCTTCGGCGTAAAAGCGTACCCCGCTGTTCCCGTATATTATAGATTTTGGTCAAATGTCAATTTTTTGGCATTTGACCTTGATTTTTTTTGGAAAATGTAATATAATATAATGAGGTGTGGTTTTTGCATACTAATATCCAATTAAAAAGTATATAAAAAATCAAGCAAAAACTTGCATATATGGTTTTGGCGCAGATTTTTTATCTATACTTTTAATTGGAGATTAGGATTTGGTCACACACACTCATTTTGGAGGACTATCCTGTGGAAAAAATTGTATCGGCTTCTATTTTAAGCGCCGATTTCCTGAATCTGGGAAGTGAAATAAAAAGAGCAGAGGACGCAGGCTGCCGCTATACCCATTTTGATGTTATGGACGGAGTATTCGTCCCGAACATAAGCTACGGTCTGCCCGTGCTGAAAGCGGTATCAAAGGCGGCAAGGTCGGTTCTGGACGTGCATCTGATGATAACCGATCCCATAAGATATGTGGAAAGGTTTGCCGAAAACGGCGCGGACATTATAACATTTCACCTTGAGTCCGGGTCGGATATCGCAGAGACGGTCGGGAAAATACATTCCCTCGGCAAAAAGGCGGGACTGGCACTGAAGCCGAAAACTCCCGTGTCCGAGGCGGAAAAATACATTGACATGATAGATATGCTGCTGATAATGACGGTCGAGCCGGGCTTCGGAGGACAGGGCTTTATATCGGATATGACGGAAAAGATCGCCGCGGCAAAGAAAATTATCGGCAGCAGGGGACTTGACGTTCCCATAGAGGTGGACGGCGGGATAAACGGCAGTACCGCGGAGCTTGTGAAAAATGCGGGCGCGGATATACTTGTGGCCGGTTCTTACCTGTTCAAAGCGCAGGATATGGAAGCGGCTGTCCGCACATTAGCGGAATAAAAATACGAACGAGGAGTTTCTTCATTCTATGGACATAAAAAGAAAACCCGAATTCAATATTATGACGGACATGCTTATAGTGCTGCTGGTAACGGCAGTCGTGGCAGTGTACTACTACGGTATGAGAGCCGCGGCGGTCATTGCGGTAACGGTGATTGTAAGCACTGCGGCGGACTTTGTCTGCCTGAAGCTGAGAAAGAAAGCGCATGATAAAAAGGATCTATCCGCTCTTATCACGGGTCTTACGCTGGGACTGATGATGTCAGCGTCGGTACCGTATTTTGAGGCAGCGGCAGCGGCGGTTTTTGCAATAGTGGTTGCAAGACACGCTTTCGGTGGCAGCGGCTGCGAGATATTCAATCCTGCGGCAGTGGGATTCTTGTTTGCCTCGCTGTGTTTTCCCGAAAATATGCTTACATATCCGCGGATCTTTACCGATATACCGATGTCCTCGGTAGTGCCGTCGGATATTCTTACTCAGTCTATGGCGAAAACTCTTCTTGTGACCGGAACGTCACCGGTGTCGCTGATAGACGTGCTTACGGGAAGATTTACAGGTCCTATGGGGACAGGCTTTGTGGTGCTTCTTGCGGTGGCTGCGGCGTTTTTGATGCTGAGACGTTCCATATCGGCGATAACCTTTTTCACCGAGCTTGCGGTCATGGGACTGTATGCGTTTATTCGTTACGGCTTTGATCCTATGGATGTGCTGTACTTCTTTTCGGGAGGAATGACGCTGTTCGGAATAATATTCCTTTCCTGCGACTACAGCGTGATGCCAAGAACGGCAAGCTCACGTTTTCTGTACGGATTGGTAATGAGTATCTGCATGATAATGTTCTGTCAGTATTCGGCAATGGAAAACGCTGTGGTTTACGCGGCTATAGTATCGTCGCCTATAGGCATCGAACTTGACAGACGAGCGCTTTCCTTTGCGGATATGCTGAAAAAGCATAGAAAAAGAAAAGGAAAACGCAAACGGCTAACTAAGAACAAGCTTCTGGGAAGTATCAACGAAACGCTGGAAATGCTTAACAATGACGATAAACGGGAGAGTTGATTGTGAGTAACGACAATAATAAAAATAACAGCTGCAAGAAAATAATACTGAACGGTCTGCTGAACAAAAATCCTATTTTGGTAAGCGGAATGGTTATAGCGCCTGTGATAGTGCTGGCAAACAATTTCAGCAACGCGGTAATGTTGGTCATTTCATTTTCCCTGATAACATTTTTTACGCTGCTGGTGTCGTCGTTTGTACCGAAAAGTATAGTGTATACTATAAGGATAATCCTCTATACGCTTATAGGCGCGCTGGTGTACGTTCCTGCGGTGATACTGCTTAATTATTTCATGCCTGACGGTGTGGAGGCTCTCGGAATATTCTTTCCGCTGTTTATAACAAACAGCTTTATAATTACACGTTCGGAATCAATATTTTTTATGGAAACAAAAGGGAAAATGCTGCTGGATATAGTATTCTGCATAATCGGCTATGACGCAGCGGTACTGCTTTTCGCGGCGGTGCGGGAGATACTGGCTTCGGGTACGATCGGAGGCAGAATGACGGGAATGCCCGCATTTTTCCGCGTCTTTGAGCGTCCTTTCGGAGGATTTATCCTGCTGGGACTTTTCGCAGCGCTGTTCAGGAGTATCCTGCTGTTTGTAAAACGTGTTCGTCAGAAGTAGGAGGCGGTTTGATTGAATGTACTGGCAAATATAATGCTTACCGCATTTACAGTGGTATTTGCTGAAAATATAGTTTTTTCGGGAGCGCTGGGAACAAGCACGCTGATAATTATTTCAAGAAGCCGTAAAAATCTGCTTGGCTTCGGTCTCAGCGTGACCTATATAACCGCTCTTATGAGCGTGCTGACATTTTTTCTGAACAAAGCGCTGAAAATCGACAAAAATAGCTATATTTATACGCCGCTTGTGTATATAATAATTCTCGGTGCAGTTTATATCGTGACGCTGCTTTGTATGTGGAGATTTGCGCCGCGTATGTTTGGCAGAATGAAAAAATATATACACATTTCCGTCTTTAACTGCGCGGTACTGGGAGCGCTGTTCCTTATTTCGGAGCGGTGCGAGACGCTCGGCGAATATTTTATCCACGGTCTGGGCATCGGTCTCGGATTTGTTCTGGCAGTGTACTTGACGGCGATAGTGTACGACCGCCTTTATTCGGAAAAGGCTCCGTACTCGTTCAGGGGATATCCGCTGCTTCTGATCTATATAGGGATACTCGGCATGGCTTTTTGGGGACTTTCGGGCTATACATTAAAATTTTGAAGGGATGATAGGCAATGAACCGCCGCGGCAGAAAAATTTACCGTACTCGGACGGGTAACCGTAAAAGAAGAACGCAGAAATTCTTTAAGGTTTTGTTTACGATCATAATTCTGGCGGCGCTGGTTTTTATCGGATACAGCGTCGGACAGCCTATTTATAAATATTTTTCCGAAAGAAACGAGCGCGGTTCGGGCGAGGAGACTGTGCCGTGGACTCCTCCCGTTATGCCCGACGATACAGAGGATACGGACGCGGCTGCTGATAATCCTGACGAAACTTCCGAAAGCTCGGACAAAACGGACGGAGAAGCTGAAATAAGCTTCTCAGCCTATCAGCTTCCCGAAACGGCTCTAATATCGGAAGCCGACCTCAGGAACGCTCTTGGAAGTGCAAAGGACAGCGGCTATACGGCTGTGGTCGTTACACTAAAAGCAAAGGGCGGTAAATTTTATTACAAAACAGGCTCTCAGATGGCTCTCAGCGCGGACGGCGCTGCCGCGGGAGATATGTACGCGGGACAGATAGCGGCTATGATAAGAAACGCGGGCTTCATTCCTATCGCAAAGGTCAATCTCCTTGAGGATCATAACCTGTACGGAGAGTACAAAACAGGTGCGTACCGCTTCGAGGGAACCACCTCCACATGGCTTGACAACGCGGCTGCAAGCGGAGGAAAGCCCTGGCTCTCTCCATTTGACACGGATACGCAGAGCTATGCGGCTTATCTTTCAAACGAGATATCGGGGTCGGGCTTTGACAGCGTTATTTTCGACGGAATAGTTTTCCCTCCGTTCCGTAATTCCGACCTTAACTATATCGGCGCGATCGTAAAGGATCCGAACAAGTATAAATCACTTATAAGTATTGCGGACATTGCCGCAAAGGCAGCCGAGGCAAACAACACGTCAGTTATCGTTACCGTTTCGGCAGGAGATGTTCTTAAAGGAACCTCCGACCTGTTCAAGCCGGCGGAGCTTACGGTAAAAACCGTTTCGGCGGAGTATTTCCCAGGCGAGCTTGAGAGTACGGCTCTGATAAACGGCGAGGAGATCGCATTGTCCGAGCTTACTGCTTACGAAAGGGCAAAGGTGGTATTCTCGGAAATAAAACGTCTTGCGGGTGATGATATAACCATTGTTCCCGCGCTCAGACAGACAGATTTCTCGCAGGCTGATTTCAGCGACACAATATCCGCATTTATGGATCTGGGCTTTGACTCGTATATAATTCTCGGCTGATAAGTTCGTGAAATATATGTGTTGGAATGTTTACAATTTTTCTCGAAATATTACAATCGGTGAAATATATACGTTTGAATGTTTACAATTTTCTTCAAGATATTACAATTTGCCTTTTTGCCTTTACAACCGAGGAAATATGTGGTACACTTGCAGAAATATTACAGCCTAAGGAGGCGCAGCATGGCTTATAAGGAAACCAATCCCGAGGCTTCGGGAAACCGCTGGAAAAATAAAAAACGAAAATATGCCTGGCGGAACAGG
>CAMWVO010000042.1 GCA_947177695.1 uncultured Clostridia bacterium | reverse complement strand
GGTGAGAAATGCGAAAGCATTTCGAGGGGGAGCGGACACGACCGCTCCCCCTTTTGGCGGTTTCAAGCAAGCTAAATTTCCAAAACGTCACAGTGTGACGTTTTGGACGGAGCAAACTTACAGTTATGCTTGGAAACTCAAACAAAGTATTGTTCGTTGAAAACAGTCCACTGGACTGTTTTCAAGGGTAAGTTTGCCGCGTGCAGTAACAAGGAGGGGCGGTCGTGTTCGCCCCTCCTCGTAGCACTCGCGAAGCGAGGGTTTGGCGTCGCCGTTTCTCACCTCCTGCTCCGTTTTGGACGAAAGGGATTTCGCCCTCTGCGGAGGGCGACCAAAGGGCTCCTCGCCCTTTGGAAACCTCGCGAGCTGGGCTCAGCTCGACCAGCTTGAGTCGGCGGCTTCGCCGCCTAAAGGTTTGTTACATAGTGTGGGGAACTTTCCCGCCTTTTTTCGGTATCGTCTTGAAATTTCGCTTTGTTCGTGCTATACTGTAAATATATTACGATTACGGAAAGGCGGTATCAATATGAGCAGGATATATGAAAGACTTGAAAAATGCTATGCCTGTTTTAAATCCAAAATTGATTTTGTTCCCGACGTTGCATTGGTTCTGGGTTCGGGTCTGGGCGACTTTGCGGACGGCATAAAGACCGAAGCCGTTCTTGATTACGGCGATATTGAGGACTTCCCCATATCAACCGTTCAGGGTCACAAGGGACGGTTCGTTTTCGGCTATGTGGGAGACGTTAAGGTCGTTATCATGCAGGGACGCGTTCACTACTACGAGGGCTACAAAATGGAGGACGTGGTTCTTCCCGTTCGTCTTATGAAGATGATGGGCGCGAAGATACTGCTGCTGACAAACGCGGCGGGAGGTGTGAACAAGGACTTTCATGCGGGCGACTTTATGCTGATATCCGACCACATTAATATGGCTCCCTCGCCGCTTATCGGTGAGAACGCGGGCGAGCTGGGCGTGAGATTTCCCGACATGAGCAACATCTATGACAGAGACCTGCGGGATATTGTCCGCGGTACTGCAAAAGATTTGGGAATAGTTTTGCAGGAGGGCGTTTACATTCAGCTTACGGGACCTAACTACGAGTCCCCTGCGGAGATAAGAATGGTCCGCACAATGGGCGCGGACGCGGTGGGGATGTCCACAGCATGCGAAGCGGTCGCGGCTAATCATGCGGGACTGAAAACCGTGGGAATTTCCTGCATATCCAACATGGCGTGCGGAATTACCGACAAGCCTCTTACCCACGCGGAGGTTCAGGAGACTGCCGACAAAGCCGCTCCCCTGTTTAAAAAGCTTATAACGGAATCTGTTATAAGACTTGGAGGTACGCTTTAAATGTCCTCTGAAAATAAAAAGCAGGCGCTGATAGTCAGGTGGTGGAACAGTCTTTCACCGAGAGGAAAAAGACTTGCCTGTATCGGCGCGGGGTGGCTTTTGCTTATTGCCGCCGCTGCACTGGATACAGGCATTACAGTTCCCGTGTATGAAATTTTTTCGGACAAGGTTCAAAGCCCCGTGAGGATAGTGCTGCTCACCGATTTTCACAGCAGCAGCTACGGAGATAAACAGCAGGTGCTTATTGACGCGATAGACGAGCAAAATCCCGACGTTATTCTGCTTGTGGGGGACATTGCCGAAAATGTCCGACCACATAAGCATACGGAGGAACTGCTGGAGAAGCTTACGTGCAGATACCGCTGTTACTATGTTGTGGGAAACCATGAGGAATGGTCGGGGGAGTGCGATGCTATAAAGGAGATGTTCCGTTCTTACAACGTAAAGGTCATGGAGGGGGACAGTGAGATATTTGAAACGGCGGGGCAGGCGATACGTATTTCGGGGGCGGACAACTCCTTGCCGTTTATGCAGCTTTCAGCCTGTTACGAAAATGCGGGGGACGATATTTTTACGGTGTTTATGTCACACCGTCCCGACCTTGTGAACTTGTACAGCGGACACGGCTTTGACCTTGTGGTGTGCGGTCATGCCCACGGGGGACAGGTGATAATCCCGGGACTTGTAAACGGTCTGTACGCGCCCGATCAGGGCATATTTCCAAAATATGCGGGAGGGCGGTATACGCTTGACGACGGCACAACCGAGATGATTGTCAGCAGAGGGCTTTGCAAAAACAGTCTGCCGAGGGTGTTCAATCAGCCGGAGGTTGTGGTTATTGATATCAAGCCGAGTACATAAGCGGTCAGTTCAGTATGCCCATGAAGAGCTTGAAAGCGGCTTTCATGCCGCAGTAAAAGGAGTAGAACAGTTCCTCCGTGGCATATACGGCGTGTTCGTCGCAGTAGTTTTCAAACAGTCGGAGGGTTTCCTTATCAAGACGGGAGGTGAGTTCCCGATAAACTTCTTTTTGTTTTGATTTAGCCGACGCTGCGAGAGCGGACGGGATATAGCTTCGATGCACTTCGGACATATCGGAGTCGAATAATTCGCGGATAAAGTCGGTCATGTGGAAAACTCTTTTGTCAGTGATTTGATGATAAATGTTTGTGCTATGGTTGAATTATAACACACCAAAACAAGTTTGTCAATTAATAAAATATTAACGAATATTGACTAAAATATGGAGGAGAAGCCTTGGATAAAAAATATATTGAACGCCCTAAAGCATTTGACAAAAAAGAATATGATAAAGAATATAAAAAGAAACACTATAAACAATTTACAGTAGCTGTCACTCCCGAATTTAAAGAGCGCATCGACAACTACTGCAAACGGGCAGGCATATCGAAATATGAGTTTTTAAAACAAGCTATTGAAATGTTTGAGGAAAAAAACTGATTTTATGGTGGGTTGTTATGGATAAAAAATATATTGAACGCCCAAAAACATTTGATAAAAAAGAATACGATAAAGATTACAAGAAACAGCATTATAAACATTTTTCCGTTTACTTGACTCCCGAACTGAAAGAACGTCTTGATAATTACTGCTCACAGGCTAAGATTTCAAGAACAGACTTTATCCGTCTTGCTCTTGATGTTCTGGAAAAGCAGTGACTGTGTATAAATAAAAAGAGTACCCGCAAAGGTACTCTTTTTATTTACGCGGTTTGTTCCCCCGAAGTTGTCGGAGGTTCGGCATTGACCCTTTTAAACCCCGAAAGTTCCTCTTTGGTAAGCTCGGGGCAGTCGTTGTCGAATGCAATCGGTCTGTTCTTTAACGCTTCAAGCATTTTTATTTGTTCGTCGGTCAGCTTTTGGTTAAAATCAATTTCTTTTTTTATTGTCATAGTATTCCTCCCTTTCGGTTTTTGTTGCTTTTCTTGCGGAAATTATTCTTATTGCGTCCGATCTGTCCGTGTACACAACCATAACAACAACGGCTGTTCCGTTTATTTCGCCTATGGTTATGTATCTGTCCTCATCGGATGAGTGAAGCTCATCGTATTTTTCGATACGGTAATAATCGTTAAAAACAAGAGAGGCAATGCTGAAATCAATACCGTGCTTGGTTATATTTACTTTTTCCTTTTCGTCGTCCCATTCAAACCGCATATTATTTCTCCTTGTTTTCTTTAATTATATTATATCATACGGCGTTGATTTTTTCAACCGATATCAAAAAACTTTTTACAAACCACAAATATACAAAAAACAATGCATAAATTATAAATTATACACTATTTTTTGCATATTGACAAATTTTTTTATAAAATTATGCAAAAATACTTGACAAAGCTTTTATATGGTGTATAATTATTCTTGTACTTTATTTATTATTGTTTTTCGGAGGAATTTATTATGGCTAAAGAAATCAAAAAAGTCGTTCTCGCTTATTCCGGCGGTCTCGATACTTCTATCATTATCCCCTGGCTCAAGGAAAATTACAACAACTGCGAAGTAATCGCAGTTTCCGGTGACGTTGGTCAGGGCACCGAGCTTGACGGTCTGGAAGAAAAGGCTATCAAGACAGGCGCGTCCAAGCTCTACATTGAAGACCTGAACAAGGAATTTGTTGAGGATTTCGTATTCCCCACCGTTAAAGCCGGCGCAGTTTATGAGGGAAGATATCTTCTCGGTACGTCTTTTGCGCGTCCCGTTATCGCCAAGAGAATAGTTGAGATCGCCAAGAAAGAGGGCGCGGACGCTATCTGCCACGGCTGCACGGGCAAGGGCAACGATCAGGTAAGATTTGAGCTGACTATCAAGGCTTTCGCTCCCGAAATGGAGATCATCGCTCCCTGGAGAATTTGGGATATCAAGTCCAGAGACGAGGAGATCGACTACGCCGAGGCGCACAATATTCCTCTTAAAATAAACAGAGAAACCAATTACTCCAAGGATAAAAACCTGTGGCACCTTTCTCACGAGGGTCTCGATCTGGAAAACCCCGCCAACGAGCCTATGTACGAGAAAGAGGGCTTCCTTGAACTGGGCGTGTCTCCCATTCAGGCTCCCGACAAGCCTACTTATGTTACCATTCACTTTGAAAAGGGCATTCCTACTGCTATCGACGGAAAGGCTATGGGCGGCGTTGATATCGTCAAGACCCTCAACAAGCTTGGCGGCGACAACGGTATAGGTCTTGCGGACATCGTTGAGAACCGTCTGGTTGGCATGAAGTCCAGAGGCGTTTACGAGACCCCCGGCGGTACTATCCTGTACCACGCTCACGACGTTCTCGAAACCATTACTCTTGACAAGGCTACACAGCGCATGAAGCAGAAACTTGCCATCGACTTTGCGGATATCGTTTACAACGGTCAGTGGTACACACCTCTCCGCGAGGCTCTTTCCGCTTTCGTTGACAAGACGCAGGAGACCGTTACGGGCGACGTTAAACTGAAGCTCTACAAGGGCAACATCATCAACGCGGGTGTGACTTCTCCCTACACTCTGTACGACGAGGAAGTTGCTACCTTTGACGAGGATCACGTTTACAATCAGGCTGATTCCGCAGGCTTCATAAATCTGTTCGGACTGCCTATCAAGGTCAAGGCAATGCTGGACGCTAAGCGCGACAACAAGTAAGCTTCAATAGAATATTCGGGGCGAAAGGCATACTATATGCCCCGCCCCTTTGTTCGTTTTTAAGAGACGGGAGTGCGCCGAAAACCAAGAGATTTTGTAATGGATTTTTGGCTATTATGACGGCTTTTCAGCGCTGACGATACGAAAGATATCCCGTATGATGTAAATTTTTTCTGCCCGTGCGGGACATAATATTTTCAGATAATATAAACAATTTCGGGAGGACAATGATGTTCAAAAAATTTTTTGCGGTACTGACAGCCGCCGCTTTAACGCTTTGTATGGCGGGCTGTTCGGAGTATGTTATGACCGAGGAGGATCTGGCGATACAGAAATCTTTGGTTGGATACTGGGCTGCCGACGTTGGAACAGGCTACAACGAGTTTGCCGAGGACGGAACTCTTACGGGAATGACCGTTGTGGAGTTTACGGAGGATTTTCATTACCTTATGCACATCTGTCTCATAAAAGACGGATACTCGCTGTCCTATCCTCCCACTGCGTACTCGTTTGAAAAAAAGCAGTTCAAGGTAGTTACCGACGGGGTTGCTTCCTTTGCAAAGGTGTCGGTAAGCGACGACGGACAGACCATGTACTGGGTCACGGACGAAAAAACCGACACATGGCTGAGAATTGACAAGGAGACTGCGGCGGCTCTCGGTATTCCCGAATACAGCACGGAGTCATGGGTAACGGATGAAAGCGGCAATTTTGTCAACGAAACGAATATGGGAGCTCCCGTTACAGATAATTCGGATACCGATGCTCCGAACGCCAACGATACGGAGGATAACGCCGCAGCTCAGGCAGCGGTCAATTCCTACGGAGAGAGCAAGCTTTCCGGCGGGGCGGATATTGACCCGACAGAGTTCAAATTTGACAAGTCGGTAAAATTCGATATGGAAAATGCCGATTTTGAAAATGTCCCCGTGTTCCTTGCCGAAACGGAGGACGGCGAAGCTGCCGTGTACGGAATGTGTCCGAGCGGAAAAGGATCGTGTATTTTTATTGAGCATGACGGAGTTGTTGACGTTTTTGAACAGTCGTGGCTCACTCCGCGCAGTATACTTCCGATTTTTATGCACGAGGATCTCGACGGCGACGGCGAAAAGGAGCTTGCGGCGGCGTACTATACGGGTTCGGGCACAGGCATAAGCGTTGCGGAGCTTGTGTTCTATGAGCTTCGGGACGGACATTATAAATCATACGCTTATGACCCTGTTGGATTTCTTGAAGATGTTGTAACGGCTGACATTGACAACGAGGCGCACACTGTAACCTTTACGCTGGAAACAAACGGCGAAAGCGTTTCTTACGATACGTCGGAGGATTATCCCGATGGGATCGACGGTATCGGCTGGGGTTCAAATATCGGGTATGAGTTTGACGGCAGTGATGTTATTCTTACGGCTCATCCGTCTGCAAATTTATTATCATATGAGTGTATGCCGACAATTACAGCTAAGGTATGGTACTGGGATGCAGACGACGTGGAAATGGGTCTTGGAGATTTTACCATTGATAAGGAATTTTAATTTTTGTGGAGGAAAAAATCATGGCAGATAAAATGTGGGCGGGACGCTTTTCAAAGGAGCTTGACGAGCGGGTCAACGACTTTAACTCGTCGGTGTCCTTTGACGCGAGAATGTATAAACAGGACATAAGCGGCTCTATCGCTCATGCCAAAATGCTGGGCGACACGGGCATTATCGACAGGAGCGAAAGCGAAAAGATCGTTGAGGGACTTACGGGCATACTTAACGACATTGACAGCGGAAAGCTTCTTATCGACCCCAACGCGGAGGACATTCATATGTTTGTGGAGCAGGTGCTCACAGAGCGTCTTGGAGACACGGGAAAGCGTCTCCACACCGCGCGGAGCAGAAACGATCAGGTGGCTCTTGACATAAGAATGTATCTGCGGGACGAGATAATGGAGATCATCACCATGACCCGCGAGCTTACCGAGACCCTCTGCACAATTGCCGAGGACAATCTGAACACGGTAATGCCCGGCTACACACACCTCCAGAGGGCGCAGCCTATTACCTTTGCTCACCATCTTATGGCATATGCGAATATGCTTGTCCGCGATATCGGCAGGCTTGTGGATACCTACAAGCGAATGAATGTTATGCCTCTCGGAAGCGGCGCGTTGGCTTCGACAACCTACCCCATAGACCGCAGACAGGTGTCGGCAATGCTTGGCTTCGACGATATTACTCAGAACAGTCTGGACGGAGTTTCCGACAGGGATTTCTGCATTGAGCTTTGTTCCGCGCTGTCAATACTGATGATGCACCTTTCAAGGTTTTCCGAGGAGATCGTTATGTGGTGCTCATGGGAGTTCAAGTTTATTGAGCTTGACGACGCGTACTCAACGGGTTCGTCCATAATGCCTCAGAAGAAAAACCCCGATATCACCGAGCTTATCCGCGGCAAAACGGGACGCGTATACGGCGACCTTAACACTCTGCTTGTTATGATGAAAGGACTTCCCCTTGCCTACAACAAGGATATGCAGGAGGACAAGGAAGCAATTTTCGACGCTCTGGATACCGTCAAGCTTTGCATAAAGACGTTTATCCCAATGCTTGCCACAATGAAAGTCAACAGGGAGAATATGCGTGCGGCTGCGGCAAGAGGCTTTATAAACGCTACCGACTGCGCGGACTATCTGGTAAAAAAGGGTCTGCCTTTCCGCGATGCCTATAAGATCACGGGAACGCTTGTGGCAATGTGCATTGAGAGGGGAACTACCCTTGAAGAGCTTCCGCTGGAGGACTATCGAAAGCTCTGCGATACCTTTGCGGAGGACGTTTACGAGGCGATAAAGCTTGAAAACTGCGTGAACAGCAGAAAGGTACCGGGAGGTCCCGCCCCCGAAGCAGTGCGCAGTCAGATAGACTTTATAAGACATACAATAGACTGACATAATCCAAGAACGCAAATACATACGAATATTCATGACGTCGGCGCCGTACACCGATACGGCGGAGAAAGGAATTTACTGATATGGCTTACAAGGTTTTTATTGACGGACAGGAAGGCACTACGGGTCTGAGGATAGTTGAAAGGTTCAAAAACAGAACGGACGTGGAGCTGCTTAAAATTGACGAGGATCTGCGGAAAGACCCCGCTGAAAGAAAACGGCTGATAAACGAATCGGACTATACATTCCTCTGCCTGCCCGACGCGGCGGCGATGGAATCGGTGTCCCTTTGCGAAAATAAGAATACCAAAATCATAGACGCTTCAACTGCGCACAGGATAAATCCCGCATGGGCATACGGTCTGCCCGAGCTTTCCGCTCAGCACAGGGATAAGATAGCGGTCTCGAAAAGAGTTGCCGTTCCCGGCTGTTATGCAAGCGGTTTCAACGCGGCTTTGTACCCTGTAGTGAAAGAGGGGCTTGTTGCGCCGTATCACCCTATAATCTGCCATGCGGTGTCGGGCTACAGCGGCGCGGGAAAGAAAACCATTGCTGTATATGAGGGAGCCGACAAGCCCGATGAGTACAATTCTCCGAGGCAGTATTCAATGGGAAAGCACCATAAGCATATCAAGGAAATGATGGCGGTCAGCGGACTGTCCTATCCGCCCATATTCAATCCGATAGTGGACAATTACTACAACGGCATGGTGGTGACCATACCTCTGCATCTCCGCGCCATGGCGAAAAGGACCTCCGCGCAGCAGGTGTGGGAGATAATGTCCGCACACTATGAGGGTCAGAATTTTGTAAAGGTGATGCCGTTCCAGGGCGAGGGAGTATTGGCGGACGGCTTCCTTGCGGCGAATACTCTCAAGGACACAAATCTTATGCAGATATTTGTTTTCGGCAACGACGATCATGTGCTGCTTTGCTCAAGGCTTGACAATCTTGGCAAGGGCGCAAGCGGCGCGGCGGTTCAGTGCATGAATATTATGATGGGGATCGATGAGACTACGGGTCTGCTGTAATTCCTTTTGCAACGCAGGACGAGGTTTACTGTTATGACACAC
The DNA here is from genome assembly GCA_947177695.1 of uncultured Clostridia bacterium. Classification (GTDB taxonomy): domain Bacteria; phylum Bacillota; class Clostridia; order Oscillospirales; family Ruminococcaceae; genus RGIG8773. The sequence goes on along the minus strand of CAMWVO010000042.1, from coordinate 509 downwards.
GAAAAAATTCTTGAATACTGTCTGACAAAAAAGGGCGCGTATGAGGATTATCCCTTTGGAGACGGCACGGTCTGCGTTAAGGTGAAAAAGCGTATTTTTGCACAGCTTTTTTCGCTGAAAGGCGTCCCCATGCTTACCTTTAACGGGGACGCTATGACGGGAGATTTTTACCGGACTGCCTATCCCGACAGCGTGACGAGAGGTTATCATTGCCCCCCTGTTCAGCAGCCTTATTTCAACACGGTAAGGCTGGACGGCGGCGTTCCCGACGAGGAAATTCTGCGAATGATAGACGGGTCTTACAAATACGTTGTGGGCAAGCTTACAAAGAAGGTGCAGAGGGAATTGGAGGACGAGTAGACGGAGGATTTTATATGGATAATATTGAAACGACCGAACCCAAAAAGAAAATTAAAATCGGAATATCGGACATAATTGTTCTTGTAATTGTATTTATCATTTTAGGTTTTTTCATTTATTTAAAGGCGATTGACAGCGAACTGTTTTTA
>CAMWVO010000041.1 GCA_947177695.1 uncultured Clostridia bacterium | reverse complement strand
GTCAAATACTATATACTTGTATTCAATGGCGTTTTAAACACTATATATTGTGGCTGGTGTGAGAGGCTTGTGAACGGAGGTACTGTCAGATGATAACACAAATAAGGAAAAGAGACGGACGTACAACTACTTTTAACGTTGAAAAAATTGCTCAGGCGATCTATAAGGCTGCCCAGTCTGTGGGAGGAAGCGACTACAACACGTCGCTGGAGCTTGCGGACAAGGTATGCGATATGATTGATGTCAAGTACGGAAAAAAGTATATCCCTACAGTTGAACAGGTTCAGGACCTTGTTGAAAAGGTGCTTATGGAGGAAGGACATGCCAGAACGGCAAAGTCCTATATTCTGTACCGCTCCGACAGAACACGCGCACGTGAAATGAATACCAAGCTTATGAAGATATATGAGGATCTTACTTTCACGGCGGCAAAGGACAGTGACATCAAGCGCGAAAACGCTAATATAAACGCCGACACGGCTATGGGTACTATGCTCAAATACGGCTCCGAGGGTGCGAAACAGTTCTACGAAATGTATGTTCTCGACCCACGTCATGCAAAGGCTCACAATCAGGGCGATATACATATTCACGATCTGGACTATCTTACACTTACGACTACCTGCTGTCAGATAGACCTTATAAAGCTTTTCACTAACGGTTTTTCCACGGGACACGGTTTTCTCCGTGAGCCTAACGATATATCAAGCTATGCGGCTTTAGCGTGTATTGCTATCCAGTCCGACCAGAACGACCAGCACGGCGGACAGAGCGTCCCCAATTTTGAGTACGCCATGGCTGACGGAGTTAAAAAGACTTACCGCAGAAAGTATGTCTATAACATCGCCCGCTGTCTTGAAATGATTGCAAAGATTGACAACGGACAGGATATCAGCGATAAGATATACAAGGAGATACGCGAGGAAAAAGGTATCTACCCCATTATTGACAACAATAACGGATACAAGGAGCTTGAATTTGAAAAGCTCTGCGGATACGTTGATGCGGATACGGCAAAGAGAATACAGGAGTTTACCGCAAAAAATACGCTCCAGGAGACAGACCGCGCCACATATCAGGCTATGGAGGCTCTTATCCACAACCTTAACACCATGAACAGCCGTGCGGGCGCTCAGGTTCCGTTCAGCTCCATAAACTACGGTCTGGACACCTCCACAGAGGGAAGAATGGTTATCAAGAACGTTCTTCTCGCTCACGAAGCGGGTCTCGGAAACGGCGAAACTCCTATTTTCCCGATTCATATTTTCAAAATAAAAGAGGGCATCAACTATAATCCCGAAGACCCTAACTATGATCTTTTCAAGCTTGCCTGCCGCGTTTCGGCAAAGAGACTGTTCCCGAATTTCTCATTTATCGACGCGCCCTATAATCTCAAATATTACAAGCCGGGCGATTACAACACCGAGGTCGCCTATATGGGCTGCCGTACAAGAGTTATCGGAAACGCTTTTGACCCCACACGCGAGATCGTTACGGGCAGGGGAAACCTTAGCTTTACTTCGGTAAATCTGCCCCGTCTGGCTATAAACGCAAACCACAATGTTGGAGCTTTCTTTGACAGTCTCGAAGAGATCATGGACTTAGTGTGCGAACAGCTCATGGCTCGCTATAAGATACAGGCTCAGAAGTGCGTAAGGAATTATCCTTTCCTTATGGGACAGAAGATTTGGATAGATTCGGACAAGTTAAAGCCCAACGATACCGTGGGTGAGGTTCTGAAGCACGGTACGCTTTCCATGGGATTTATCGGTCTTGCTGAGTGTCTTAAAGCTCTTGTGGGTAAGCACCACGGCGAGGACGAGGAAGCACGCAAGCTTGGCTACGAAATAATTTCCCGTATGCGCGCCCGTATGGACGAAGAAACAAAGCGTTCGGGCATGAACTACACGCTCCTTGCAACTCCCGCTGAGGGACTTTCGGGACGGTTTGTCCGCATGGACAAAAAGCTTTTCGGCGTGATCGAGGGCGTTACCGACAGAGATTACTATACCAATTCTTTCCATGTGCCTGTTTACTATCCCATAGGCGCGTTCGACAAGATCAAAATAGAGGCTCCGTACCACGAGCTTACCAATGCGGGACATATCAGTTATGTTGAGCTTGACGGCGACCCGATGAATAATCTTTCCGCGTTTGAGAAGATCGTGCGCTGCATGAAAGAGTCGGGCATAGGCTACGGTTCTATAAACCACCCTGTTGACAGAGACCCTGTATGCGGCTATACTGGAATTATCGGCGACGAGTGTCCCAAGTGCCACCGTCACGAGGGCGACGACGGACTGGGCTTTGAGCGTATCAGAAGAATAACCGGATATCTTGTGGGTACTCTTGACAGGTTCAACGACGCTAAGCTTGCCGAGGTCCGCGACCGCGTTAAGCACAACGTATAAGAGGGGAACGGCATGTTATCCGATACTATAAGAATTTCGGGAGTTATCAACGACTCTATCGTTGACGGTCCGGGAATAAGGCTTACTATATTTACGCAGGGCTGTCCTCATCACTGCGAGGGGTGTCACAATCCTCAGACCCACGATTTTAACGGGGGAGAGGACGTTACCCTTGAAAGCCTGCTTGAAAAGGTAAAGGGCAATCCGCTGCTGGACGGAGTAACTTTCAGCGGCGGAGAGCCGTTCTGTCAAGCAAAACAGCTTTACGAGCTTGGTCTGGAAGTAAAAAAGGCGGGCATGAACGTCGTTACCTACACAGGATACTTGTATGAGTATTTGACAGAGAATGCAAATTCCGAAAATTACTACAGCGAATTGCTTTCGGTAACTGATTATCTTGTGGACGGTCCGTTCGTTTTAAGCAAGCGGGATATACTGCTGAAATTCAAGGGAAGCTCAAATCAGCGTATCATTGACGTGAAAAAAAGTCTTGCCGAAAAAAAAGTTGCGGAAGCGGAGCTTTAGCTCTTGAAATCCATGCTAAAAAATGCTATATTTAGAATATGAATAAATTTAGAGGAGTATTTGCTTTGAAAAGTGTTCGTATTCGTAATATAGCGTTTCTTTTTTTATGCTTATGGGTAACGGTTATGCTGCCGTCCTGCAAGGAGGACGACGGTTCGGGACACATCTTTAAGATGAATATAGAAAACAATCCGCAGAATCTCGATCCTCAGATGGCTGTTGATGATGAGTCGAAAATGATAATTGCCAATATGATGGAGGGACTTATGAAAACCGACGCTTCGGGCGCGGTCGTTCCTGCGGCGGCGGAGAGCTTTTCCATGTCCGAGGATGGAATGACCTATACGTTCCGTCTCAGGCAGGATCGTATGTGGGAAAGCCTTGTGGAGGATTTTTCCGAGCCTGTTACGGCGGACGATTTTGTTTTTGCCTTTCAGCGGATTTTTGACGCGGAAACGGCGTCACCTCACAGCGGAGATTTTACCTGCATAAAGAACAGCTCTGCCGTTCTTAACGGGACAAAACCGAAAAGCGAGCTTGGGGTAAAGGCTGTTGACGATTTTACCGTAGAATTTAAGCTGGAATATCCGTACTATAACTTTCTGACGATGCTTACGGAAACTCCCGCAATGCCATGCTGCCGAACCTTTTTTGAGCTTACAAAGGGCAAATACGGCATGGCGGACGACGCCTGCGCTTCAAACGGGGCGTTCTATCTTAAAGAGTGGAACTACGATCCGTACTGGGACAACAACTACCTTATAATGAGGAGAAACACATCATACTCGGAAAAAGATTATGTTTACCCATACAGTGTCAATTTCTTTATCACAAGAGACAGTTCTGCCGACGCTGAGAGTTTTTCAGCGGGCGATACAGACTGCTTTATTTCTGATAAATATGATGAAAAGCTTTTTGAGGGAAATAACTACACCGGTAAAAGCGTTAAGACCGCGGGTTTGCTTATCAATACTCAAAGCGAGTACTTTGGGAACAAACGTCTGCGGGAAGCTCTTGCAAAGTCGATAAACAGGGACTCCTACTCACATCTGCTTTCGGAGCAGTTTACGGCAGCTTATGGTATAGTTCCATATGGAATAACCGTTCAGGGAAAGAGCTACAGGGATCTGTCCCCGGATCGTCTGTTATCGGTTTACGACGCAAATTCGGCGCAGCTTTGGGAATCAGCTTTGAAGTCTGCGGGAATTGAATCCGTGGACGGTGTGAAAATTACAGTTTCGGAAAGCTTCTTGGCTTCTGACGCTGTTTATGACATTACAGACAGGTGGCGCAGCGGTCTTTTATTTAACTGCGGTGTTGAAATGGTTTCCACGACCGAATACGACAGTAAGATAAGCAGCGGAGATTTCTCGATCGCTTTGGTTGAGGTCAGGGCAGACAAAAATTCGCCGCAGGACTTTCTCAGTAAATTCTGCGGAAACGAGCTTTTCGGCGGAAATGTGAAACTGGCGTCGGACATAAACGTCATTAAAAGGGCGGTAAGCCTGTCCGACGGAGTGGAGCAAATAAAAAGTGCTGAAAGCGAAATAATCGGTGATTATACCTTTATTCCTGTGTGCTACGAATACGAGTATCTTGTAAGTAATGACAGCTCAGCTGATTTAGTATATTATCCTTTCTCCTCAACAGTATGGTTCGGAGAGTCAAAATACTTTAAATAAGCGTGTATTCTGTTTCGGTGTTTGCACTTTACAACTACACGGAAATATGATATAATGTTAATGTAAAGTTAATTATACGCATTTTTAGGATACATTTTTTATTAATTAACTTTTGCCATTATATCATAAAGGACGGTTGTTTTTGTGGAAAATAAAAATCCGAATGATCATGAAGACAGCGATATAAAGAGAATAGCTCTTTTTACGCTTATTGCCGCAAACGTAATTTTAGTGGTTTTTCTTTTCCCGGAAATATCGTATAAGTACAATAATCATTCAACTACCGTATATACATTGTCAAGAGAGCAAGTAGAGGAATTGGGCTTTACAACAACGGTAAACGTAAATACAGATATATGGGAAACTGACGATGAAGAAACGGCTGTTCCGGTAAACAATGAGACATTTGAGATGTCGGAGTCACTGACATCCGAAAAAATGTCGGTTACTGTTACCTTTCCCATAGACATAAATTCTGCAAGCGCTGACGAGCTGATAATGGTAAAAGGGATCGGAAAAGTTACAGCAAATAACATAATTGAATATCGTGATATCAACGGTTATTTTTATTCTTTTGATGAACTTTTAAATGTAGACGGTATCGGCAAAAGCAAGCTTGCGGATTTAAGCGGATATATTTATATTGATTATGATTCGCTTCCCGAGACATTGCCTTATGCTCCAAATTATGAGTATGATACAAATGTCGAAACGACAGTTCCACAGACTGATACAGAATTCAATATAGCTTTTTTAGTATCTGCAGTGGCATCGGTTACTACGGAAGATTTTATTATGGAAACCGAAGAATTTGTTACAGACATTGATGAGGAATTTGAAACTGAAAAATCATATTCTCAATTATCCGGTTACAATGATCTTGATTTTTTTAAATTTACCGATACAGAGCCTGAATATTACCCTAATTTTCCTATTGAACTTAATTCGGCTGATGCAAAGGATCTAATGTACATAAAAGGAATAGGGGAATCAACAGCCAACAAAATTGTTGAATATGCAAGAACAGTTGGATTTAATTCTGTTGATGATTTGCTGAATGTCGGCGGGATCGGTCAAAGTAAGCTTGAAGCAATACGTCCATATGTTTATGTTACTTCAAACGGGGTGGATAATACTGAATCCGAAACAATTTGGGAAAATTCGGTTACAGGTGATATTCCGCATGATGTCTATAGGGTAAATATAAATACTTGCGGAAAAGATGATTTGCTTCAGTTACCTGGAATAACCGAAGACCTTGCAGATGAGATACTTGAATTAAGAAGCAGTATCGGGTATTTTCAAAATATCGAAGAACTTAGTTTTGCTATTTCAAATGATAAGCTTTCTATGATCTGGAATTATGTTTATGTTTGAAATGAAAGTTGATATCTTGTGAAAAATTAACCTCGAAGCGTGGGAGACCCGTTTCGAGGTTTTATCATTACAGGACTCTGAATGTCTGAACGCTTTCGAGTAGTTTTTCCTATTGTGTATCGGCGGCATTTGTGTAACGCTTGTAAAAACATTTTTCATTTAACATTTATGCAGACATATTCTTTTGAGGGTCGCGCACTCAAAGTACATCGAAGCACGACATCGTAGCCCTGACATCGGAAAGTAACCTGACCGCTTCACGAAATCCAAAAGTGATTTATAGCCCTGTGAGGAACGAACAGGGCTATAAATCACATAACTCCAATCATGATGAGTAATTTCGCTAAATAAAAGTTAACAGGCAATTTTTTTTGTTGAGATCTCGACAAAAAAATTTAACCTCGGAGCAGGGGAGACCCGTTCCGAGGTTGTTTCATTCCAGACGTCTGGAATAGTAATTTTAGAAAATATCGCTGTGCGATCCAGTTCGATATAACGTGATAATATTTTCATCTATATCATAGACTAATAACCAATCTTGGTCAATATGACATTCAGTATATCCACTCCAATTTCCCGAAAGCTTATGCGGTTTGCATTTTTGTGGAAGTTCCTCGTCGTTCATGAGCATATTTACGACTTGTTTTAATTTATTTAAGTCCCAGCCACGTTTTGATATAAGCTTAAAGTCTCTTTTAAATTGAGAAGTTCTGTGCAGTTCGTATTTCATCAGCTTTCAAGCTCCTTAAATAAATCGTCAACATTATCGAATTTTGGAGCATTGAGATCATGCTTCATTTTTTCTCCCTCTTCAAATGCAGCTAAAGTTGTCGCATTGGGAATGTCACATTCAATGCTGAACGGAATCCTGCTTTCTCTTAAAACCGTTTTAATGAACATATTAATTGCTACAGAGACATTCATTCCAGTTTCATTGCAAAATTCTTCAAAACGTTTTTTATCAGTGCTGTCCAGTCTTACGCTTAAAGTTGTTTGTGCCATAATATCAGCTCCTTTCATAATTATTATATCACATTTGTGCTACATTGTCAATACCTTGTTATACATATTTTAAAGCAAAATTACCCTCGGCGAAGCCGACGTTGCACAGTAATGATACACAGCAAACCAGCTTTTTCCTTTGTTAGCAGCGTCGCAGACGCCCCGCGGCGAGCACTCCGCGCCAATAAAACCAAAGGCGACCAATATTTAAAGGCGCGGCGGGGGTTATACACAGTAAAGTCGACAAGCCAACTTGCATTTCTGCCCCGCGGCAAGGAGCGCTCCGCGCTTGCAAACTTACGGTACGCAACAAAGTAAATGCGCGGCGGGGGCTTAAACATCTCCCATTTGCCTTTAGGTCAAAACATAAACGGGACAAGTAAACCCCATGCAGGACCGCATGAGGTTTTTGTATTCGCTATACCTATAGTTTCTATACGGGACAACTCATTCCAGACATCTGGAATATAATATTAACCGAATTATTTTATTTCAAGTATTTTTTCCTCATTATCTTCATTTTCGTTTATTTCCAACTTGTTTATATTGTCATTTTTATACATTAATACTTCTTTTTCCTTTAATTCTATCATTTTTTGCATACTTTTATTTAGTTCTCTTAATTCTTTTAATTCCTTATTTTCACTTGGAAAGAAGTTGTCTTTTAATGCTATAATTTCGTTTATTGCTACTATTCCTGCTATTGCTGATATTAAACTGCTATTTTCTTTTTCTGTTTCTATTGCTATATATCCTATTACACCAAATAACAATAATACGCTAATTCCTATTAAAGCTATTCCTATAATAATTTTTAATATTCTCCAAATTTTGTTTATTATGTTTTGGTTGTTTTCTTTAAAAAAAGCCATAATTTTTACACTCCTCATAAAAATTATTTAAGTATAAGATAGCATATTCCCACAACAATAGCAATTATAATTAAAACTGTTATTACTGGAGCTAACCAGATTATATCAATAATCGTTTTTGTTATCATGATTTCTGCTAAAATAGCTAACCAAAAAGCAAAAGATATGTAACCTAATACGCACATAATTTTATTGAATATTCCAATTTTTGTTAATTTATGACAAAACGGACAACGTTCCTTTAATCCCTTATATGTCAATTTACAGCTTATGCATTTTCTTTCTTTCAAATTTATTCACTCCTTAATTACATCGTATGTGTAATATTATTAAAATTATAGCTCCAATTACTGCATGACCTATTCTTTCAATTGGATCTTTTGTTCTCATATTTTTCACTCCTTTAAATTTTTCTTCCTCATTATATTACCCCCTTTAATTTTAGCATTCTCTTCTTCTTGATCTTCTGCAAGCATATCAATTCTTTCCAATACTCTTACTTGCCGTTCTTTTGAAAGAGAGCGGTATTTTTTTAGTAGTTCTATTTCCGAATTCGGCAAGTCAGATTTATTAAATCCTTTTTTATCATTGGTACGCCCTGCAATATAATCAAGTGAAACATTGTAAAAATCTGCTAATATTAATGCTTTTTCAAGCGGTATGTCATTTTCTCCTCTTTCATATCTTCCGTATTGATTTTCTGATACCTTTATTATTTTTGCTATATTCGATTGCTTTAGGTCTTTATCCTCTTTTAAATCTCGCAATCTTTGGTAAAACATACCGTTTTTTCCTCTCCTTTTTTGTGCATTTATCCAATTATACCATAATTGGTAGATTTTTAATTGACAATTTTCCATATTTGTTGTATTATGATATTGTTATACCAAATATGGTATTTATACTCCAGTTAAAGAGTATAAAGAAAACTGCGCAAAGGGCTCCAGTTAAAGAGCGAAAAGAAAACGGAAGTAGGGGACTTCTTAAAAACCTTACCTGCAAGTCGGGGGCTTTTAAGGCTATTACCTACGGGAGCATTAAAAGCTAAGTACCGCAAGGTACTTCACCTGTGCAGCCGTGGTTGAACCTATCTCCACGGCTGACACTGTTAAGTAAAAAGATAGGTAATCAAAAGATAGGTGATCAAATGATAAAGTGGATTGAAGATGCAGACACTGGTGAATTGCTTCCTGTGCAGGACGATTTTGAATTTGAAGTTCCTGCACATCTTGAACAATCTGAATATACTCCAGTCGATTATGATAAAACTATTGCAATGACAATAACCGAGCTTCAAAATCAATTATTCAGCGCGCAGGAACATATAAACACTTTTGAAAATTCTCCAAGAGAAATTAGTCTCCAGTGTTCTGATCCTGCTGTGTCAGAAGCTGTCACAAATAAATCCTTTAGTATTCCGTGGCGTTTCATTTTACAGCTTATTGCTATTTTTTTAATAGTACTGGTTCTTATCGGTTCATTAGTTATTTTTTCAAAGTTTATATCTAATAACGATTTTGTTGTTGATACAACTTCTTCTGAAAAATCAGAGCAAATAAATTATGAGATTTCAGTTGTTCCGTCTTTTGACAGCATACCTATTAATTCTGGTTCTGACGGCGTTCCGTTGTATTTAAACCGTGAAAAATCGGAAAGTGATAAGAATGACGAGATAGATCAGGAATCAGAAAGCACATCTCTTTTTGATTTTATAATAAATAAAGATATTTTATATTCTACCCATAT
>CAMWVO010000040.1 GCA_947177695.1 uncultured Clostridia bacterium | reverse complement strand
ACGTAATCTCCATTACCGACGGTCAGATATTCCTTGAAACAGACCTGTTCAACTCCGGCGTTCGTCCCGCGGTAAACCCCGGTATCTCGGTATCCCGTGTTGGCGGCTCGGCTCAGATCAAGGCTATGAAAAAGGTTTCAGGTTCTCTGAAGCTGACCTATTCCCAGTACCGTGAGCTCCAGTCCTTCTCCCAGTTCGGTTCCGATCTGGATAAGGATACTAAGGACCGTCTTGCGCTGGGTGAAAGAGTTGTTGAAGTCCTCAAGCAGGGACGCAACACTCCCCTTACCGTTGAGGATCAGGTGCTTATCATTTACGCCGTAACTCACGGCTATCTCAAGGATATCCCCCTCGAACTCGTATCCGAGTTTGAAAAGGAACTGTTTGAATACGTAAGCAGCGCACACCCCGACATTATCGCTTCGATCAAATCGACAAAGGATCTGACAAAGGAAAACGAGGAGGCTCTCAAAGAGGCTCTCGCGGAATGTGTCAAGAAATTCCTTGCCGACAAGTAATTGCCCCGAAACGATAAGAGAAAGGAGGGTGTCCGTTGGCAAGCGGTAATATGAAGGACATTAAAAGGCGCATCAAAAGCGTTGAGTCCACCATGCAGATCACCAAGGCGATGGAGCTGGTGGCTTCCTCAAAGCTGAGAAAAGCCAAGGAAAAGGCGGACAACGCCCGTCCCTACTTTAATGCCCTGTATGAAACAATGTGCGAGATACAGTCGGAAAACCCCGGCTTCTTCTCGCAGTATACCAGAAAGCGGGACGCCAAGACCGTTCTGCTGGTTGTCATCGCCGGTGACAGAGGTCTGGCTGGCGGCTTTAACTCCAACGTTTTAAAGCTTGCTCAGTCGCGTATCGACGAACTTAAAGGCTCGTCGGAGGTACAGGTGCTGGCTATCGGAAAGAAGTCGGTGGAGTACTTTAACAAGCGCGGCTATGACCTTGCGGGCAGCTACCCGAATATTGCCGAGAGTCTGAAAATTCACCAGGCGGCGGATATTTCCGACGTCATCATGCAGAAATTCGTAAGCGGCGAGATCGACAGGGTGGAGCTTTTCCACACGGAATATGTTTCTCCCCTGCTCCAGCAGGCGGAGGCACTGGCGGTGCTTCCCATGGACGTTCGCAGCGGCGAGGACTCGGACAGCAATGAAAGGGCTAAGATCAAGGAGATCCCCGTGTACGAGCCGTCCCCCGAATTTGTTTTCGACGCCATCGTTCCCAAGTATATCACGGGTATGATATTCTGCGCCGTTGTGGACAGCTTCGCTTCGGAGCAGGCTTCACGCCGAATTGCGATGGAGAACGCTTCGGACAACGCAAGCGAAATGATATCGGGTCTGTCGCTGATGTACAACCGCGCCCGTCAGGCGTCCATCACTCAGGAGATCACCGAGATCGTTGGCGGCGCGTCTGCACAAGAGTAGCGGGGAGTCCCCGATGACACAAATGACAGATCACAGGACAGGCGGTGTCTGTCCGTTTGGAGGTACGAACATCAAACCTCTTACCTCTGTTCTCTAACATCTAATAGGGAAGGAATGATTATGTAAATGCCGCAGAAAAATATCGGCAAGGTTGTTCAGATCATCGGCGCGGTAGTCGATATCCAGTTTACTAAGGACAATCTTCCGAATCTTTTGAATGCAATAGAAATCGAGCTTAACGGCAAGCCTCTTATCTGCGAGGTCGCTCAGCATATCGGCGACGACGTGGTAAGATGTATCGCCATGGGCTCTACGGACGGTCTTGTAAGAGACGTTGACGCGGTGGATACGGGTTCGCCTATCACCGTTCCCGTCGGCAAGGAAACTCTCGGAAGAATCTTCAATCTTCTGGGAGAACCCGTTGACAACAAGCCCGCTCCCGAAACCAAGGAAAGATGGGCTATCCACAGAGATCCCCCAACCTACGAGGAGCAGACCGCTTCCAATGAAATTCTGGAAACAGGTATCAAGGTTATCGACCTTATCTGTCCCTACCTTAAGGGCGGTAAGATCGGTCTGTTCGGAGGCGCGGGCGTTGGTAAGACGGTTCTTATCCAGGAGCTTATCAACAACATCGCAAACCAGCACAACGGTATTTCCGTATTTACGGGCGTTGGCGAGCGTACCCGTGAGGGTAACGACCTCTACAACGAAATGACCGAGTCGGGAGTTATCGACAAGACCGTTCTTGTTTACGGTCAGATGAACGAGCCTCCCGGAGCGAGAATGAGAGTTGGTCTTTCGGGACTGACTATGGCGGAATATTTCCGTGACGCCGAGGGTCAGGACGTGCTCCTGTTCATCGACAACATCTTCCGTTTCACACAGGCAGGCTCGGAGGTTTCCGCGCTGCTTGGACGTATGCCTTCGGCGGTTGGTTATCAGCCTACGCTGGCTACGGAAATGGGCGCTTTGCAGGAGAGAATTACTTCCACAAACAAGGGCTCTATCACATCGGTACAGGCTGTATACGTTCCTGCCGACGACTTGACTGACCCTGCTCCCGCAACAACATTTGCTCACCTTGACGCAACAACAACACTTTCAAGAAGCATTGCTTCGCTGGGTATCTATCCCGCCGTTGACCCCCTTGACTCAACATCGAGAATCCTTTCTCCCGATATCGTTGGTCAGGAGCACTACGAGGTGGCACGTTCGGTACAGAACATTCTCCAGAGATACAAGGAGCTTCAGGATATCATCGCTATCATGGGTATGGACGAACTTTCCGACGAGGATAAGCTGATCGTTTCCAGAGCGAGAAAGATACAGCGTTTCCTGTCCCAGCCTTTCAGCGTTGCGGAACAGTTCACCGGTATGCAGGGTAAGTACGTTCCTCTTAAGGAAACTATCCGCGGCTTCAAGGAGATCATTGAGGGTATGCACGACGATCTGCCCGAGTCTGCGTTCCTGTTCGCGGGAACTATCGACGAGGTCGTTGAAAAAGCCAAGAACTCCGCTAACGAATAAGGAGGTGCTTTTCTATGGCAGCTTCATTTTCGCTCAGCGTAGTTACGCCCGAAAAGATTTTCTTTAAAGGCGAGACGCCGCAGATAATCGTCCGCACGACCGAGGGCGATATCGGTATTCTTGCAAATCACACAAGTCTGGTAGCCGATCTGCCGTCGGGGCCTCTCAAGGTAATGCAGGCGGACGGCAGCTGGAAAGTCGCCGCTATTTCGACGGGTCTGCTCAAGGTAGGCGGAAACAAGGTGTCTATCCTTGCAAACGCTGTTGAGTGGGCGGAGGAGATCGACCTTGACTGGGCAAAACGCTCCGAAGAGGACGCGAGACGCCGTCTTAAAGAGCAGGAGGACAAACACCAGCTCGACCTTGCGGAGTTAAAGCTCCGCAGAGCGCTGAACCGTATCAGCGTCGGTTCGGAAAACAAGTAAAGAATAAAGCCGCGCGGGATATAAAGCTGCGCGGCTTATTTTTCATATTTATATGCTTATACTATTTCTTTATCAAACTGTAGACAAAGTCTACAGTTTGATTCAACCGTGCCTTTGCACGGTTGTGGCGGCAAAGCCGCCAAGAAAGTCGTTCAATACTAATCTCGTCAAAATCTTTGATTTTGACAGCCGCCGTTTAGGCGGCATCAAACTATAGACTTTTGTCTATAGTTTGATTAGAGATTAGTATTATTGCTCCGCGTCTTCCGCAGTACAGTAGACCATTCCGTTGGAAGCCTCCGCAAGCTTGTGGAAATTCGAGCCTTCGGGAATAATTTCGCTGTCCGAATAGCACAGAGTGCTTATGTACAGTCTGTCCATGATATCCCCGTCCCGCTTCAGAAATTTGCTTTCACCGATAATACGCACAAGTCTTTCCGTGTCCGCATTGTCGAGAATAACGTTTCCGTCTGCCACAACGTGGTACATTGTTACAATGTTTTCGTCGCAGGTGTTCAGCATGAACCGCACGGCGGCGGCAAAATCGTATTCCGGTTCATCGCATTTTACCATACTGCTTTCAAGCGAATCAAGAGCGTCCACAACAGAGTAGTAATCTTCAATGGCAAAGAAGTCCCTGCCGTTTGCTTCATCGTTCAGAAGCGTATGGACGACCTCTCCGCCGGAGTTTTGCTGATAATATACATAAAGCTTCATATTTTCGTATCTGGACCAGGCGTCCTCAAAAACATATTTAATATCGTTTTTTACAGTATCAAACTTTGCTTCGTCCAAGGATATCCTCGGATCAATACAGAATATGATATTTCCCGGTTCGTTCGGAGCTTCCGCATATTCGGTGTTTTCCGCCAGCGCGCTGAGCCATTTTTCCGTATCCATAACGCAGTATGTTCCGAGACGGTCAGTACGGGCGTAAACCGTGTTTGTACCGTTGTCGTAAAAGGTTTCTATCGGAAGCAGCGTATTTATGTCCTCAAAGTACATGAAGATCATATACTTGTCTATCCCGTCCTCGGCGGCGGTATCGTCAAGAGTAAACCTTACAACTGTGTCCGTAACGTTCAGCTCCGCTCCGAGATAAAATTCGGGGACAAGTCCGAGAACCGCTTTATTTGAGGATATTACATATGAGTATCCGCTTTCGGAGGCATAAAGATTTTCTTCGACTTTGCCGTCCGCGGTTATTTCAAGAGACACCTTGTAAGGATTGCCCTCGATGCTGTTTATGTATTCCAGAGCGGGACTGTCCGCGTCAATAAGCTGCGGTTCGGAAAAATCCTCTGTTTCAGTTAGATATTCGGCTTCCAAAGCTTCCGTCAGACTTTCCGTCAGCGTGACAGGAGCGCCCGCTTCGCTGTCATTCGCCGCACAGGAGCACAGCAGAGCCGCACAAAGCGGGACAGCAAATAATTTTCCCATAATATTGATCCTCATAAAAATACGTTCACCCCATATTGATATTTTAATATAGTATATTGCTTTTTATGGCAAAAGTCAACGGAATTTGCCAAATTGTTATTAAATTGTAAATTTACTTTAACCATTTTGTCAAATGCGGAAAAATAATAAAAAATTTGAAAAAGTCCTTGACAAAAGCTTGTGCAATGAGGTATAATAATAGTACCTCTTGCAGAGGCTTATTTTTTTGCGCTCTTTTTTACGGGCGGAAAAGTCTCTCGGCAAGGCTCCTGCGAGTCAGCCCGAGCCAAGTCACAGAGGGAGGCACAGGGGAAATACGTCCCCTGCGAAAACGCAAGGCGGTGCGGTCACACGGACGGCGTGCATAAGAGAACGGCGAGGAATAAGGCAAAGCGGAACAGGAGAAAGTGCTTGGGTTCGCGGCATTAGGTCGTTGTTCTTTGGTTGCAGTCCCCCAACGGCGGTCATCGCTCAATCTAATAGGAGGTGCCGATATGAGAGTAAAGATTACATTGGCTTGTACGGAGTGCAAACAGCGCAACTACAACACCAAGAAGAACAAGAAGAACGATCCCGACAGACTTGAAATGAACAAGTACTGTAAGTTCTGCAGAAAGCATACTCTTCACAAAGAAACTAAGTAAGCGAGGTGCGGAGAATGGCTGACGCAAAAAACAGCAAGTCCAAGAAAAACTCCATCGTCGCCCAGGCTGAGGCTAAAGCGAACAAGATGGTCAGCGACCGCGAAAAGGCTAAAGGCAAAAAGTCAGGCGCGAAAAAGCCCGGCGGTATTGTGAAGTACTTCAAGGACTTGAGAAGTGAGATCAAAAAAGTAACATGGCCTTCATGGAAAAAGGTCGTAAACAACACGTTTGTGGTTCTTGTGGGAATGTGCGCAAGCGGTATCATTGTATACGGTATCGACAGTGCGCTCACGGCTCTGCTTAACCTGGCAACAAAAGCAGGCGGCTGAGCAGCGAACACGCAGACGCAAAGCAGAGGAAGCTGAGAGGACGGAGAGCGGACACAGAGGACTTATCTTTCGGAACAGGCAGCCGCTTGCGCTCCTTACCACTTACCTCTGAATCTCTAACCTCTGATAGGGAAGGAATGGTCATTAATTATGTCAGAAGCGGCAAAATGGTATGTCATTCACACTTATTCCGGTTATGAGAATAAGGTTGCGCAGACGATCATGAAGGTCGTCGATAACCGAAAGCTTCATGATCTTATTCAGGAGGTTCAGGTCCCCACCGAGACGGTCATGGAAATGAACGACAAGAATAAAATGCATGAGGTGGAAAGAAAAATTTTCCCCGGATATGTTTTGGTAAAGATGGTTCTCACCGACGATTCATGGTATGTGGTGAGAAATACCAGAGGCTGTACGGGATTTGTTGGTCCCGGATCCAAGCCCATTCCGCTTACCGACAAGGAAGCGGCTGCTATGGGTATCGACACGGAGGCTAAGCCTGCGTCCGTTGAGGTAAACTTCAAGGCGGGCGACAAGGTAAAGATCACCGCGGGTCCTATGGAGGGCATTGTGGGCGAGGTGGAAAGCATCGACACGGAGAATATGACGGTGAACGTCAAGGTCTCCATGTTCGGACGGGATACCTCGGCAGAGCTGGAGATCACTATGGTCGCGCCCTCGGACGAGTATTAATTATCAATTATTGAAAATCGGAAGTGCATATACTCCGAAGATAAATTTCGGATCGGCGGGTTTTCTTTTCGGACAGCCTTAAGGCAGCCCGAAAGCTTCGGAACGAAGCTGCAAAACTCAGAAAGGAATGATTATAATGGCACAGAAAGTAGTTGGCTTAATCAAGCTTCAGATCGCAGCAGGAAAGGCTACTCCTGCTCCGCCTGTTGGTCCTGCTCTCGGTCAGCACGGCGTTAATATCATGGCTTTTACAAAGGAATTTAACGAGAGAACAAAGAACGATATCGGTCTTATTATCCCTGTTGTTATCACAGTTTATGCTGACCGTTCGTTCAGCTTTATCACAAAGACTCCGCCCGCTGCGGTTCTTATCAAGAAGGCTATCGGTCTTGAAAGCGGTTCGGGAGTTCCCAACAAGACCAAGGTAGGCAAGATCACCAAGGAACAGATCAAGAAGATCGCAGAGACCAAAATGCCCGACCTTAATGCGGCAACCATTGAGACTGCAATGAGCATGATCGCAGGCACTTGCCGTTCTATGGGCGTTGAGGTTGTTGACTAACCACATTTCGGTTATGGACAAATAATTTACGGCGGATGTTTTCGGAGCGCGGGAAAGAATATTTTCCCCAACTGCGGCTCTGTTCATCTTGCGTTTAGTGGGAGGAAATAATTCCGCTAAGAGTCCCAAGCATGGGAACATTTACCACTTACAAGGAGGAAATCTGATAATGAAACACGGTAAGAAATATAATGAAAGCGCTAAGGCTGTTGACAGAAGCAAGCTCTATGAGACCGAAGAGGCTCTCGATCTGGCTTGCAAGAACGCCAAGGCTAAATTTGATGAGACCATTGAGGTTCACGTTCGTCTGGGCGTTGACTCCCGTCATGCCGATCAGCAGGTAAGAGGCGCGGTAGTTCTCCCCAACGGTACAGGTAAGAACGTTCGCGTACTTGCTTTCTGCAAGGAGGAAAAAGAGGCTGACGCTAAGGCAGCAGGAGCTGATTTCGTAGGCGGCGCTGATCTGGTTGAAAAGATCGTTAAGGAAAACTGGCTCGACTTCGACGTATGCGTAGCTTCTCCCGACATGATGGGCGTTGTTGGTAAGGCGGCGAGAGTTCTCGGTCCCCGCGGACTTATGCCTAACCCCAAGGCGGGCACTGTTGCCCCCGACATTGCTAAGGCTATTTCCGAAGCTAAGGCAGGTAAGATCGAGTACCGTCTCGACAAGACCAACATCATTCACTGTCCTATCGGAAAGGCTTCTTTCGGCAAGGAAAAGCTTGCTCAGAACCTTGACACGCTTCTCGAAGCTATCGTTAAGGCTAAGCCTGCGGCTGCAAAGGGTACTTACATCAAGTCCTGCGTAGTGGCTTCCACAATGGGCGTTGGCATTCCCGTTTCCACAATCAAGTACGGCGTTTGATTTTAGGCAAATAACGATACGGAAGTTTCTTTCGTCTCGGAAGAGTATTAACCCTTACGCTCAAACTACGGCGGCAGGGGTAAAGGCTCAGCCTTTGCTTTTAATTTATATTTTGAACCGTTCGTCAATTTGGCGGACGGTTTTATTTTTTTGCGCCTGCATGACGGGTTATGACAAATTTCAGCGCAGGGTCGGGCGTAAAATATACAGTACACAAATCATTCTCAAGGAAGTGAAGAAATGCCTGTTATTATTGATACAGAGGAGAATACCGTTATCGCAAGGCTTTCGGGCGAGGTAGATCACCATACCGCCAAAGCCATTCGCGAGGATATCGACCTTGCCATAGACAAGCATCACCCCAAGCAGCTCATACTGGATTTTGACGGAGTGACCTTTATGGACAGTTCGGGCATAGGTCTTGTTATGGGACGGTACAAAATTGTAAAGCCCTACGGCGGCTGCGTTATTATCGAGAACACGGGAAACCAGATAAAAAAGGTCATGCGCCTTGCGGGTCTGGACAGGCTTGCCGTCATAAGATAGCGAGAAAGAGGGTCAGGAAATGAAAATATTAAACGAGATAAAATTGGTTTTTCCCGCCGACAGCCGCAATGAGGGGCTTTCGCGCTCGGTGGTGTCGTCCTTTGCGGCGCAGCTGGACCCGTCGGTCAGCGAGGTGGGGGAGATAAAGACCGCCGTTTCCGAGGCGGTAACGAACTGCATAGTCCACGCCTACCGCGGTACGGCTTCGGATAAAAGCAAAATAGAAATGACCGTCCGCGCCCTTGAGGACAACACCCTCTACATAAAAATACGGGACAGCGGCTGCGGTATCCCCGATGTAAAAAAAGCGATGGAGCCGCTGTACACCTCCGCTCCCGAGGAGGAGCGCGCGGGACTTGGCTTCGCGGTAATGGAAAGCTTTATGGATTCGGTCACGGTAAGAAGTACGCCCGATAAGGGCACAACGGTCGTCATGAAGCGGAAGATCCTTTCGGGCAAAGATAATACATAATACTCAAAAGAAAGGAAAACCGCCGTGAACTCTCTGAAAGAAAATAAGCTTGCGGAAGAAAATCTTGGACTTGTTCACCTGTGCGCAAACCGTTTCAAGGGCAAGGGCATAGAATACGACGATTTGTACGGCGCGGGCTGTGTGGGACTTGTCAAAGCCGCATCAGCTTTCGACCGTGACAGGGGAGTGAAGTTCTCCACCTACGCCGTACCCGTTATACTCGGCGAGATAAAGCGTCTTTTCCGCGACGGAGGCTCGGTAAAGGTAAGCCGTTCCGTGCGGGAGCTTGGCATGAAAATTTCCCGTTCGCGGGAGCAGTTCACGCTGCTGCGGGGGAGAGAGCCTACAGTTTCCGAGCTTGCGGAGATGACTGGTTCTTCCCCGGAAGATGTTGCCGAAGCGATCGCGGTAAATCTCCCAGCGGTGTCACTTACGGCAAATCCCGAAAACGGGGACGAGGGACAGATAGACATAGCCGAGCCTGCCCCCGATGCGGAGCTTGTGGACATACTCTCCCTGCGGCAGGCTCTCGCCGCCCTTGACGAGACCGACCGCCGTCTCATATACTGCCGCTACTTCAAGGACATGACCCAGACCCGCACCGCCGAGGCTCTGGGAATGTCGCAGGTGCAGGTGTCCCGCCGAGAAAAAAAGCTTCTAATGTTTCTGCGGGGAAATCTGTCGGATTGAAACTATGCCGAAAAGGCGGTAAATTTTGATTTATAGTACTAACTGTCGGAACGCTCAGGCGGCGAAGCCGCCGACTCAAAAAAGTTCG
>CAMWVO010000039.1 GCA_947177695.1 uncultured Clostridia bacterium | reverse complement strand
AGGAATATCCGACTGAACTTTTCCCTCAAACTCCGACACTGCTTTTCCGGCATCGTCCTCATACACTGCGATCTCGCCGAATTTTGTATCTGCCATGATCACACCTCAGATTTAAACGCGGTAACGACCGCCGCTTTTTTGCGTTTGTCCGCCGCGCCCGTATTAAGATTTTGATAAACTCGAATGCCGTTTTTGCCGTAGGCGGCGTTGCCGTTTCGCCTGTCAATTTCAAGCTTGAGAGCAAGCTGCCTCTGTGTATAGTCCTCATAATTCCACTCGTTATACGCCGCAGACCCGCCCGAAAAATATACTCCCGTGGAGTCCACATCAAATTCGGTAGTGGTCGCAAAATGCCTGTCACCCTCAACATCGGCGCGGCGGAAGATCAGCGAGGACATATTTTTCAGTGTGCTGTCATAAGTAACGTCTGCTTTGTCACAGTGCCATGCAGTATAGACGTAATTTCCGATACGCCCCCACACCGCCAAGCCCAGCTCAGCCGAAGCAAACGGCGAATTTATCGTTATGACCGTACCGTTTTCCTCGCCGCCGAAGTTGTACACCTCGCCCGTTTCGCTGTTCGTCATAACAAGCGTGGTGATCTTGGCTCTGCCCTGAAAATCAATCTCGGAATAGTCCTCACAGTAGGCGTAATCGCCGAAATCCCCGCCGCCGAGACAAGCGAGGTACAGCGTATTGCTTTCACCGCAGACCCATACGCCCGCAAGAGCCTCGGAAACAAGCTCAAGAGCGCGTCTGCAAGTAATGTTTTCAAGCTGACTTTCCGAGAATTTTATGTATTGCAAACCGTCCCCCGAAGAACCGTAGCTTGCAAATCCGCACTGATAGCAAACCGCCGAAAGCACTCCGTCAGCGGAAACGGCATCGTCCTCGCCGAAAAAAATCCCCGAAATGTCGAGCGGACGGTCTGTCCTGCAAATCCTGTCGTAGCAGACAAACTTACAGATTTTTTTGGACGTGGAAATGCTGTCACAGAAATACGTCTGCGAGGTGAAAAACAGTTCGGGGCAGGAGACCGTCACCTCCGCCCCGTCAAGAAGCATATCGCCGTAGAAATTTGTCGGGTCGTATACATCAAATTCAAGCTGCGTCGAGCAGCAGCCCGATGTGCCCAGACCGCTTTCCGAAAAGCTGAACCGTATCCCGCCGAAGTCCTCAATAGGTGAGCCGTTCAGCGTTATTGCCCAGCTAAAGCCCGTCGCCGTCATCTGCGGCAATATCGGTGGATTCGAGCGTCAGTGAAATGTTCCAGGTTATGTTGTCCGTTATAAGCGGATTTTTCTGCCGCGGATCTGAGGACTTCGGCACAGCATTATATTTTGTGCAGCGGAATTTGCTTGTGATCCTGAGCGGCGTCGTATACGTCAGATCAAAATCTTTTGCTTTGACGATACGGGCAATGTCTTGAGCCTTTGCGTGGGGCACGCCCTTTAAATTGCAGGAAATAGTTGTCTTATGTCCCATAACGGGACGTATTTCTCTGCCGTCAAAAGCAGTAAATCCGTTGCTTGATTCAACGGGGGAAATGTCTATCTCATAATCCGTCGTTTTTTCGTGTATCTCGACATTTCCCAAAGCTACTATCTGTATCATACAGTCACTCCTTTATGTACCTTGCTTGCGCTTCTGAGCTATATTGAACACTGTAGCGGCTTCTCCGATGACTTTTTCCCCGATGGCAATAACTGTTTTTGCGGGTGCAACCTCCACTTCAAGACCGATTTTGCTTTCCTCCGAAGTGCGGTAATTTTCGTATCTTTTTGTCGCCCCCGCAGCTTCGAGCTGTACCGACAAGTCGCTAAGCCCCAGCTTTTGCATTGACTCTTCAAATCCTTTTGCAAACTCAAAAGCGGACTGCGCGCCGTACTCATAAGATGATGTTGCCAAATCAGCAAGGGCGTTTGTGTAACTATCCGATATCATCTGCGCGTCGTTCTTGTAGAGGTCTTGCGACAATTCGTCGGCGATCTTCTGTTTCTCGTTATACAGTTTGTTTACTTTTGCAAATTCAGAAGCGGACATACCCGACAGATACTTAGCAAATTGTCTGCTATCCTCGTCACCAAGAGAGGTAAGCTCCGATATAAGCGCGTCGGACGCGCCCCGTCCCCTAAGATTTTTTACCGCCGAATGATATTCGCGCATAGCCCGAAGCTGTTCGTTAAGATTATTTACAGTATAAGTGGTTGTTTTTTTGCCGTTTTTCTCCGTAACGTCCACAGAAAACAGGTCGCCACCAACCGACATAAGTTTGTCGCGGTAACTTTTGCGCTTCTGCTCCAGCTCGTCATAGGCATTCTGATAGACCTTTAAAACATCTGACAAACCATCGCTGACTATCTCTTTCTGTTTGTCAAGGGATTGTTTTGCCAAGTCTGCGTTATCGTCATATACCTTTTTGAGATACTGATAATTCTCGTCGGTAACGCCCTTGCCAATGGTAAAATCAGCGTCTCCGTAATACGTTTTAACAAAATCAGCGCGGGCTTTTACAGCTTTTTTGTCAGAAATAATTCCGAGGTTATTCAGCCGCTCTATATTTTCCCACTCGGACTGACGCGCCGCGATTTCCTCTTTGGCGGCTTCTTCCGCAGCGTTTTCCCTTTCGTCTGCCTCTTTTTGAGCAAGCTTTATCTGTTCCTCTGCAAAATCTTTGTCGTACTTAGAAATATCCTCAATGTATTTCCAGTGGTCTTTGAGACTTTCATCGCCGTACTTGTTCCAGAGAGCTTTTTTCTTGTCGTAGAGCTCCGCTTCTGTCATGGTCGCACTTGTGGCGTATTCATGTTCGAGGTTTTCCCAGCCCTCTTGGAGCAAACGGAGGTTTTCTGCTTGTTGGTCGGCAAGGACAATTGCTCCATCTTCCGAAGCCTGTCGCGCTTTCTCGTATGCGGCTGTATATTCTTCGGCGTACCGTGTGCCCATTTGGTTTATCGCGCTGTCTGAGGCGTTATATATGTTGTTAAGAGATCTTTCTTTATTTTTGGGTGTAATGCCGTAATAATCAAAAACCTCTTTGTTAAGCTGTTCAACCGCCTCTTTAGCTTCTTTTCCTTTTTCGGTAGTGAGGTCAAGGTCATCAACAAATTCATTAAGAGACTGCAAATCCTCAAAAATTGCATTTTTTGAAGCGTGCATGCGTTCAGTGTAGATATCTAAACTTTTTTGCGCTTCTTCTGCGGCTTTTGTGTCGCCCTCTCTCAAAGCTTTGTTTAATTTTTCCTGCCAGTATTCAATTCCGCCTGTATATTCAGAAAGAGTATTTTTGTATGCTTCTAATTTTCGGTTAACAACTGAAATGCCGCCGTCTTTTGACATTATTGCTTTATATGCGTCGTCGGCGGATTTCTTTTCTTTTAATTTAAGAAGCTCTTTTTCGATTTCCAATTGCGCAGATAATTCTGCACTTTGAGCTTTTAAGTTTTCGAGTTCCTGCTCATCTGTAAAGGTAAGCGCGCCTTTGCTTTGGATTTCGTCAATCGTTGCGTTTATTTCTTCAAGCTCAGTATTTATCCCCTCAACAATTGTTTTTTGACTTTCGTATTCTGCAAGACTGTCTCGTGCAGAGTTTTTAAGTTCCTGAGCTGCTCTTTTAGAAGCTCCTGCTAGATTTACCAATGCCGCCGTCAAAGCAACAGCTCCTGCGACAGGTAAAGCATAAGGATTAAGTGCAAGTTCTGCATTAAGAAGCTTTTGCGCCGCGGCTGCTCCTTTGGCGGAAATAGCATAAGCAGCAACAGCAGACCCGGTGGTCGTTATTATAGGCGTTAAGGTTTTGCCGTTGTCCACTATCCAAGCAAAACCTTCAATAGCCGCGGGTAAAACATCTTCCGCAGCAAGCTTTAAAGTTGATTCTGCAATGTTAGACATTCCCGTCGCAACCTTATCCATACTGGCTGACAATTCGCCGTCTGTGAGGTTTGCAGTAAGGTCTCCAACGGATTCGGTAACGCCCTGTACTGCGCTTCTCAAAGGCTGTTCAAACTTCTCAAAAGCGGCAATTCCTGCGCCCTCCAGAGCCGAACCCAGTATTGTAAGGTCGCCTTTGAGGTTGTCGTTCATAGTCTTAGCCATGTCAGCCGCCGCGCCCTCGCAGTCTTCAATATAGCCGCTTAATTCCTCAAAGCGTTCCGCAGACGTTCCCAAAAGGGCGTTTACGGATTTCAGGTCCACCTTGTTGAATATCTCGTTAAGTACCGATGTCCGCTCTTGGTCAGACATTTTGGACAACGCCGCATTAAGGTCGGCAAAGGTGTCTTGCAACGGGCGCATATTTCCCGCCGCGTCGAATGCCGTTACATTCAATTCGGCAAGAGCTGCCGCCGCCGTGTTGGTAGGGGCGGACAGCGACAGTATCACGTTACGGAGAGCAGTACCGCCCTCCGCGCTCTTGATACCGTTGTCTGCAAGAATACCGAGCGCGGTATTCATTTCCACAACGCCGCCCGAAAGTATCTTTGCAGTACCACCGACTGTAAGAATAGCCTCGCCAAGCTGTGCGACGCTTGTATTTGACTTCTGAGCCGTTACCGCCAGTCTGTCCGCGAATACGGTCATTTCGTCCGTAGATAAGCCCAGAGCAGACATAGCGTCCGTGATCATGTCGGAGGCAGACGCAAGCTCCATGCCGCCCGCCGCCGCAACGTTTAGAACGGTTGGCAATGCGGCGATTGATTTTTCCGCGTCGTATCCGGCGAGAGCGAGGAAGTTAAGTGCCGAGGAAGCCTGAGCGGCGGAGAACTGCGTGCTTTCTCCCATTTCCTTTGCTGCCGCTTCAAGGGTCTCAAACGCCTGCGTATCAGCCGTTATGCCCATAGTAGCCGCTACTTGAGACATAGAGGCTTGGAAGTCCATACCGACGTTTACAGCCGCCGCAGAAGCTGCTGTGAAAGCCGCCGTAACCGCCCCAGACATTTTAGCGGCAGTAGAAGCAATGCCGCTGAACCCTTTTTCTATTGAAGTTATACCATCCGAAACTCCGTTAGTATCTATTTTTGTATCAAAAATAAGAAACCCATCTGCCGCCAATATTTTCACCTCAACCGTTTAAAAATCTCTGTATTTCTTCTTTACGCCGCTGTTCCGCAAGAGATATGGGAAGTTCGTAAAGTTCCTGCATATCCATAAGGAACGCCTGTCTGCTTTTTGGCATATCGTCTGTGATTTCTGCACCGCGATAGCCCATAATGTCTGTCATGCGGCAGTCGTGCAAGCCCTTGAAAAGAGCGCGGAACTTCCACCAGTGCAGATAGGGGATATCTACAAGGTCAGTTCTGTACAGTTCCATGAATGCCGCATATATATAATCAAAATCGTATTCAAAATCGTATACCCGACGACTTTCAAGGTATTCCTCGCCGTCACTGCTTTTTCTTATTTCATGCCCTCCGTTGTAAAACCACGCTATAAAGCTGTCAGCCGCAAGATCGTTTGCAGGAGGCTTTCCCGCAAATACAAGATTTCGCATAAGCGTGCCTTTTACAATTTCGGGTACGTCCGAGTTGTTCACAAGGCTTTCAAAGCGTATCCATTCGCGAAAATCGGAATGAAACGGGTAATCCGTGCCGTCAAGTCTGAATACGATAGGTAATTCTCTGTTAATCATTCGGTTTTCTGATCGTTACGTTAGGTGTGTATTTTTTGATAACAGCCGTTGTGTTATCGTCGCACGCATTTTTGAGCGCGCCCCAGAACGCGACTACTTCGTTTACATCTACATCATCAATAGAGGGGAAAATACGATTTTTTTCGTCTTCGCCGATGAAAAAAGCAATGCCGTCAAGCCTTGCCTGTGTGTTTTCTTTGACATCGTTTAAGCTGCCGTTTATACGGTTAACTATCTCGTTGATCTTGTTGTATGTGCTTATCGTCATTGTCGGAACGGGGTATTCCTTTCCGTAAGCGATGACAGTTTCAACCTCGCGTTTATAATCAAAAACCATAATAAACTCTCCTTTTAGTTTAAAAATATCAAGCAGGGGAGTAGTACCCCTGCTTGTATTGGTTTAATATAACGTGTCCTTTTCGGAGGTATTTTTAGACGAAAGCGTCGCGGGTTCTGCGCCGCCGTTTTTCTCGTCGGGTGTAAATGTTCCCGCGCTCGCGCCCTCCGCAGGGTTTGTCGCCTTGACAAACTTACCCTTAACGCCATCACCCTGACCGTTGAGGTTGCCCGACATGGTCATCTTCTTGTCGCCGTCAATGCTGGATACAGCAACTGCAAGCTGCTCGCGCCTTGCTGTCATTGTGCCATCTTCGTTTTTGTCAAACTCGTCAACGATAAGGAAATCAAGAACCGCGTCGCTGCCGATCTTGCGGTCTTTTGCGATGTCGTAAACCTTTTTGACCGTCGGGTCGGTGTACATAAGGTCGCATTCAAAGCTGTACTGAGGCTTGTACGACACCGTATCGGTCTTTTCGGACGCGGAATTTATGTACTTTGTGTCCTCTGTCTGAGCGTTAGGGTTTTCGGAAAACTTTTTCCAACCGTCGCCGCACTGCGTCCAAATAGGACTTTCTGACGTACCCGTGTTAAGATAGGGAACAACGTCGGGACGCATTGCAATTTTGTTATCTGCCATTTTTAACCACTCCTTGTTTGATTTTAGTTTTTGTTGCTGTAAAGCGTGTAAAATAAATGCAGTTGCACAATATACACGCTGCCTTTGCCTGTTTCGTCGTTTTCGAGAAACATAGCGTTTACCGCTTCTACTTCCGTCGGAACGCAGTCCTCAGGCATTTCGGGAAGATTACCGGACGCGTTCTGTGCTCTGAAATAACGCTGTAAGCGTTCAAGAAACGCGTTCGCCTCCAGCCGCTTAGCGTCCGTGTCGGTAAACTTGCGTATCTTGATCTGCGCCGTGTACTGCATTTCCTGACTGCCGTTGATATACGGCACGGAAATCGGGTCGTTCCCGTCAAAATAAATGCCGTAGTTGCCCTTGCCGTCCGCTTTCGTCCAGTCAATGTGACCTTTAGGAGAGAGTTCGGCAAGTATGGGACACTCTGCAAGATAATTGCGCAGCCCCTCTATAATGCTTTCAACCGCCATAATATGCCTCCTAACCGTGCCAGATCACGCCTGCGGCTTTGGCTACATAACGTATGCTTTCCGCAAGGACTTTACCCATTGCGGCTTTCATGCGCTCAAACCATTTTCGACCGCGAAACCCTCCGTAAGCCGTGCCGCCCATGCCTCTGCCTTTATTAAAATAATAATTGTTTTTGGCATATGGCGTGTTGTATCTGACCTTGCCGCTGCCGTAAACAGTGCCGAGAGCTTTTTTAAGAGTTCCCGTACGCATAGGTACATACTTGTCGCAATACCTCACGACTGCGGTATCTATGTACCTCTGCACTTTTCCGCTCTTTTGAAGTCCCAGTTCCCTTATAATTTCAGGAGTAGACTTGATTTTGAAAGACGTGTCAATCTTAAAACTCACCTTGCCACCACCTTTACGTGCTGCATACTCTTACTGCCGTAATCATTGCGGGAGATTATAACCGACGAGAGCATACCCGACACATCAGCTTCGGTAATAATGTCAGCTTCGGCAATAGGTTCGGCAATTTCCTTTTTGGTAACAAAATCGCCCTCCTGCACGTCCGCGCTGATATCGGGAATGTATATGTGGGCTTCGGAGGTCCGTTCCGCTCCGAATGAAGTAGCCTGATAGCCCTCTTTGTCCTGCCACATACAGTGATACCGCCCGACTACAAAGTAATTGTCGTTTTCGTCCGTGCGAATGACTGTGCAGATGTGATTTGTAATCATCAGCCAATCCCCCTATACATAAGCCCCGTAGAACCAAGCCAAAGCTTGACAGTCTTTGAAAGCTGCTTGTCCCTGCTGCTGTACGAAAAATCGCTTTTTGCGTAAGTAACGGAATAATCTCCTGTTTTTTCAGCGGATTTTCCCGCAGCTTCAAGAGCCGCGTCGCTCATGTCGCACTTGTAATAGATCTCGGCAGCGGCACAGCAAGCGTTTTTCACAGTATCGGTCACGTCCGAGCCGATACGCCCGAACGTGACGTTATCAATGTACTGTGTTGCCAACAGTGCCGCGTGATCGAAATCCTCCGCGGGGATAAGCTTGCCCTTGAAAAAGTCCTTGTAATACCGATAATCAGCATAGATCACGGCTTTTTCTCCTCCTGCTCCTGTTCGGTCTTGCCTTTAGGCGGTTTAGGGGGCGCGGGAGCGGCAGGCGGCTTGTTCTTGTCTGTACGTCCTATAACTTTCATGTAAAGCCCTCCTTATGCGCTTGCTTCGGTGTGAACATAAATACCCGCCGCCTTGTTTTCGTACGCGTCAGTGAGACCGTACGCGCGGTAACAGAACTGCCATGCGTCTGCGTTTTGATTCTGCTCAGGCGTAAAGATCTTGTTTACAACGTGCTTGCTGTACTGGATAACAGCGGGCTTGTGGATTATCATAAAGTTGATGTTCTTAGCGTCTTTATCCTTGACATAGCCGCCCGCAGTTTCGTCCGAAGTTTCGGTTTTTGTAGTACCGTCAAGCAGATCAACAGCAGTATAGAAGCGGGACTGAGGCACGTCGATAATACCTGCAAACCCTTCCACCATTGACTTTGATTTGTAACTGTCAACAGCCTTCATGAAGTTGTGCAGAGTTGGGGTAATGAAAAGATATCTGCCGTCCGTGGGGACTTCCGCTTCGTCCATAGCGTTATTTGCTGTGAGAATGGCGTTAAGAACCGCTTCTCCCGTCGCAAGGTTTGCGGAGGCTGTGTCAACGCCTGTAATTCCCGCATAGGTCGCAAATCTTACCGCGTCAATTTCGGGAACGACTTTTGTACGGATAAACTCGCCCGAAAGCCTGCCGAATGCAAGACCGACGGTCTCCTCGTTGTCCATAGCGTCCACCTGAAACTTACGTCCTCTGTCATAGTTGAACTTTACGGTCTCGTTTGTGAGCGTAACGTCGCCGCTTACATAGCCGCCGTTGCGTGAGTAATCAGCAAGACCGTCCATAGAGATCTTGGGAATGATGATCTCGTTTGCGTTTGCGCCCGCCTGTACCAGTGTACCGTCAATATCCAGCACCGAAGATTTGGACGAGACTTTGTACACCTCGTCAAGCAGGTCGATGTACTTCTTAAAAAGTGCGATTGAATTTGCCATAAAAAATACCTCCTGTTAATATAGAATTATTTCAGCGGCGGCAAGCCCATAATTGCGCGTATGGAATTATCATCTGCTGTATTGGTCGAGCTGCCCGAACCACCAAGGAAAGAGGGCAGGGGATCCTGCTTCTCTCCCTCAAAAAGATAATCGTTTTCCGCCTTGATCTTCTCGAGAGCGTCGGCAATATCCTTGCCGCGGTTCTTGCTTGCTTTAAGACTGTCAAGATCAAGCAAAGCGGATACCGCCTTTGGGTTTTTCGCGCCGCTTGTACGGATAGCGTCCTGCAAATCTGAATTGAATTCCATGTCCGCGATTTTTGATGCGTGCTCTGTTTCCTTGTCGGCAAGCGTTTTTTCAAGCGTGGATATCTTGCCGCGCAGTTCCTCAACGTTCACGCCCTCGTAGCCTTTAAGAGTCGTCTGTGTTTCGTCAAGCTGAGATTTGTACAGATCCCGCTTGACTTCGATTTTCTCGACCTCGGCAACGGTCTTGTAATTTTCATTTACCGCCTTGTCGAAGTCAGCTTTTTTGTCCTCAGGAACGGTCAAACCGATACTGTTCAAAATGTCGTGAATGTTCTGCATGATAAAATCCTCCTAAACATAATTTTTTAATTGCTTTGTCTGCAATATAGATT
>CAMWVO010000038.1 GCA_947177695.1 uncultured Clostridia bacterium | reverse complement strand
GCAGCCCGTCGGAAATCAATAAGCAGTCCCTTGTGCGGATTTGCGGTGGGTGTCACTGCCGGGGCTATAGTTGGAGCTTTCACGGGAAGCCTTGGGGCAATGATTTTCGCCTGCGCTCTGGTCGGTACGGCGGTTGGACTGGTTATTGACATATCAAAGAAAGGGTGACAAAGCTTGTTAGGTTTAGCCCCGATTATTGCAGGCATTTGCGGATGTCTTTTCGCCAACAGCATTGCTGAAAAGCAAAGAAACAGTCAAAAAAATGTTCAACCCGTCCAATATATTCCTGCGGAAAATCCAAGAAATTACAGATTTGCTTTTTCGAAAGAAACTGTCCGTGAAAAAATGGGGAGGATTGCTGAACGCTTTAAGCTGCGAATGTATATTGAAAAACGTCCGTATGGACTTTTGTCCTGTTCAAAAAACAGTTCTGAAATATTTAAGTACCGCATTAGTCTTATGGGCAAGTATGGCTTTATTGTTGAAATTGATTTTGGAGATATTTCAATACGATTTGCAGATTGGGATAAAAAAAGTTTTGTACTTTGTGATAAGTCCGTTGGAGGATTTAAAGCATATATGGACGAAATTTATTTTTATGATGAAGAAGAGGACGTTGTTTTTCCGTGTGAAGTATCGGCAGAAGATTTATCCGATGACGAGATATTCGGCATTATCGAAAAAATAATCGACGCTCTTTACGGTGCGCGTAATGTAAAATACGAGGTTGTTGACAATCACAAAATCTTTAACCGATTTAATTTTATATTTTACCTCGACGCGCCAGACTATTACGGCTACACCGAAACCACGGAAATAGGAAACTTTAAATTTATACTGAATAAAGAAAACGGAGGAAACCAAAATGGCTGAAAAAATCAAAATGACCACCCCCCTTGTGGAAATGGACGGCGACGAGATGACCCGCATCATTTGGAAGATGATAAAGGACATCCTCATCAACCCCTACATCGACCTTAACACCGAGTACTACGACCTTGGTCTGGTTCACAGAAACGAGACCGACGATCAGGTCACTGTTGATTCCGCAAACGCTACCAAAAAGTATGGCGTTGCTGTAAAGTGTGCAACCATTACACCAAATGCTCAGCGCGTTGAGGAGTACAAATTAAAGGAAATGTGGAAGTCCCCCAACGGTACTATCCGCGCAATTCTTGACGGTACTGTTTTCAGAAAGCCTATTCTTGTAAACGGAATTACTCCGTATATTCCCACATGGACTAAGCCCATCACTATCGCCCGTCACGCTTACGGCGACATCTACAAGAACACCGAGCTGAAAGCTCCACAGGGCAGCAAGGCGGAAATTGTCATCACCGACAAGGACGGCAAGGAGACCCGCGCGCTTATCCACGATTTCAAAAATTCCGACGGTATCGTTCAGGGTGTCCACAACCTTGACAACTCCATCGGAAGCTTTGCAAGAG
Organism: uncultured Clostridia bacterium; assembly: GCA_947177695.1. Taxonomy (GTDB): domain Bacteria; phylum Bacillota; class Clostridia; order Oscillospirales; family Ruminococcaceae; genus RGIG8773. Next base: position 8,409 of record CAMWVO010000038.1, on the reverse strand, counting down.
CCTGCTTTAACTACGCTCTGGACGCAAAGGAAGACCTTTGGTTTGCTTCCAAAGACACTATTTCCAAGACCTATGATCACCGCTTCAAGGATATTTTTGCAGAAATTTACGAAGCCGAGTACAAATCCAAATTTGAGGCTGCGGGTATCGAGTATTTCTACACCCTTATCGACGACGTTGTTGCACGCGTAATTCGCTCCGAGGGCGGCTTCATCTGGGCTTGCAAGAACTACGACGGCGACGTTATGTCCGATATGCTTGCGACAGCTTTCGGCTCTCTGGGACTTATGACCTCCGTTCTGGTATCCCCCGACGGCGTTTACGAATATGAGGCTGCTCACGGCACGGTAACACGTCACTACTATAACTACCTGAAAGGCGAAAAGACCTCAACAAACCCCATTGCTACTATCTTCGCATGGTCGGGCGCGCTCCGCAAGAGGGGCGAACTGGACAACATTCCCGCGCTCTGCGATTACGCCGACAAGCTTGAAAAGGCTTCCGTTCAGACAATGGAGGACGGTATCATGGACAAGAACCTTGCGGCTATGAGCAAGCTTCCCGACAAGAAAGTCGTTGACACGGAAACGTTCCTTGTTGAGATCAACAACAGACTTGCAAAGCTTATGGGCTGACCCTGATCTTTAATCGCTTTACGATCAAAAATCGGGATTACCGTAAAAGGGTGGTTTAAGATGTCAAAAAAAGGTATTTCTATTTCTGTAATAAAGCGGCTGCCACGGTATTACAGATTTGTGGGGGAGCTTCTGAAGCAGGGTACGGTGAGGATATCATCGGGCGAGCTTGCAGAAAAGATGTCCCTGACAGCTTCCCAGATACGTCAGGATCTGAACTGCTTCGGCGGCTTCGGACAGCAAGGCTACGGCTACAATTTGCAGGAGCTTCACGAGCAGATCGGAAAGATACTCGGCGTTGACCAGAGCTACAAGGCGGTGCTTATCGGCGCGGGAAATCTTGGCAGAGCCATTGCCACCCATATGAATTTCAAGGAGTACGGCTGCGATCTGGTGGGTATCTTCGACAGCGATCCCGCAAAGGCGGGAAGTGTTGTGGCGGGACTCAAAGTAATGCCCGTATCGGAAACAGAACGCTTTTTCAAAGCAGAAAAGCCGCAGATCGCCATACTGTGCATACCCAAGACCGCCGCTCAGGAGCTTGCGGACAAGCTTGTCTCCCTCGGCATAACGGCTTTCTGGAATTTCAGCCACTATGATATAAAGATAACCCACAAGGACGTTGCAGTCGAAAACGTCCATCTTGGCGACAGCATAATGACCCTTGCCTACGCGCTTACTCATGCGGACGATGACAAAGCCGAGGAATAAAAAATTTCTCCCATACAGAAGCTGTATGGGAGATTTTTTATGAAATCCTTATGAACGTACAGCCGTTGTATCTAATGCAGCCGTCGTCAATATATGTGAGCGAGCTGCCGAAAACTCTGCCGTAGGTGTCATAGGAAACGTCGGCAAGAACGCGCACGCCGACGTCCGTAGGGACGATCTCATAAGGCTTCGGTTCCTCAAATCTTTCGGAAGTGTATACCCAGGAATTATACCAAGCGTCAAAACTCAGACTGCGTATCGTATCGCTGTCGGCGTTTGCGGTCACGTTTTCGTACAGCTCGCGCACCTGCGCGTCATTTTCCGTGACTATCCTCACCGTGCCTTCGGAAAACTCGTAATAACAACTTTCGGTATTGCCGTTCAGATAGAATTTTCCTTCGTTCAGCTTCGGATCGGTATACTTACCGTAAACGGGTTCGTCGCTTACAAAAATTTCCTCAAACCGCTGTCTGAAATCATCCGGCACGTTGTCCGAATAGGAAACATTTTTCAGATGCGTGTAATTGTTGAAAGCTATCAAAGGCAGATCAAATTCCGCCGTAAACTCGCTGCCGTCAGACGTACTCATTGTCAGAACGGCGTGCTGAATGAAATAGCTGTGCATATCAAGGATATCCTCACGAACATATGTGATATCTCCGCCCTTGCAGCCTACATAATTGTAATCCTCAAGCAGCCCTATAGTTTTTTGGGCATATACACAGTTTATGACTTCCTCTTTTGGCGTCCCGCGCTTTTCGTCCATCTGATCTGCATAGGAAAGCTTTTCATCGGTTATAAAAGTCCAAAATGTAAAATAAAAACCGGATTCTGTTTTTAATCTGTCGAAAACATGCTCCGCCTGTGATTTGGAAATAAGCTGCAGCGGCGGGAATGTCGCGTTCAGCTCACGGTCATAATCGGAATCTGGATCCACCCAGCAGTCGCTGCCTCCAAATATCATAGCGCGGGAACCGTCGTCCTCTTTTCTGAACTCAAAATAGATATACTGTACAGGCTCTTTGCCCATGCCTTTGTACTTTTCCGCATCGAGATAAAGCAACACATTTCCGTTATCGCTTTTTCCGTCGGCAGCTTCAACCTTTACCTTTTTTATGGGAAACGTCTTGTAGTATTCCTCCAGGTCGGCGACGAACATTTCCTTGAAAGCCGCGATCTCCGCAGGGGTGTAGCCGTCCTGATAATAAAGATCAACGTAGTCTAACGCCTTGCGGTATTCGCCACGCTTGAGCATATTGCCGAACTTTTTCAGCTCGCGGCTCACGGCAATGCTTGAAAAGCTCATGCCCTGATTGGTCTCCTCACCCACATACAGCTTGAACAGCAGTGCCGACGGAATCATTACCGCCGCGCATATCAGCAAAGTGCAAACCACAAGACGCGTATAATGCCGCCTGAGCTTCTTGAACGGATTTTCGGGAGATGGCTTTTTCTCCCCGTTTTTTTCCGTTTCCACAGTATTGGAAGTCATAGCCTCCAGCTTTTTGCGGCAGTCGGCGCACTCGGCGGTGTGGTGCTCCACAACCGTCTTGGTATCCTCGGAGCATATCCCGTCCGCATAAAGCGGAAGCAGGTCTTCTATGACTTTGCAGGTAACTATCATGTTAGTTCCTCCTCCAAAAGATTTTTCAATTTTTCCTTGCCGCGGTAGAAAGTCACCCTTGCCCAGCCCTCGGACTTGCCGAAAATTTCTCCTATCTCGGCAAAATTCATGTCGGTATGCATTCGCAGCAGGACTATCTCCCGGTACGGCTCGTCAAGGCGGTGAACGGTCTTGTAGAGCTCGCGGCAGTTTTCCCTGTCCAGCATATCCTTTTCCACGGGAATTTCCATGTCGTCAATGCTGACGCCATGCCGCCGCTTTTCCTTTTTCAAGTGGGAAAAGTACGCGTTTTTCGCGATCTGGCAAAGCCAAGTCGTGACCTTGACCTTTCCGTCAAAGCGGTTTGCGGACTTTACCGCACGGAAAAATGTTTCCTGGGTAAGTTCTTCGGCAAGATCGGGATTCCCGCACAGCGCTGTAAGATACCGAAAAACCGTGTCCGCATATTTTCTAAAGGTCTCGTCAAGCTCCAAGCCGTTCACCCCCTTTCTGTATATTAAACTTTTTAAAGTGCGAAACGTTACACAAATTTCGGAAAAAAATAAAAAGCGGCAGATAAGGCTGAGCCTTTATTCTTGCCGCCGTCTATGAAAATGTCAACAAATTTTATTCCCGAGACGAGAAACGGTTTTGACATAAAGCTTGCACGAAAAGCTGAGCCTTTACCCTTGCCGCCGTCTAAAGCATATAATTATACTATTCTCCCGAGACAGGAAATAGTTTTGACATAAAGATTGCGCAAATGTCTGCCGCTCAATCTTTTTATTCAATCGCCGCCATAATGCGTTCCGCAATTTCTTCCGCAGTACCGTCCCCGCTTACCGCGACAGAAGCGTTTTCTCCGTACACGGGAACTCTGCCGTCGTAAATGACCTCCAGCTCTTCTTTTGTGTTGTTCATAACGATAGGACGGTTTTTGTCCCCCGAAATGCGGGAATAGCAGGTCTCGAAAGGAACGTCGATATAGACCACCGTTCCCGCCGCAGAAGCGATATCCGCGTTTTCCTTTTTCAGCATAGCTCCGCCGCCGCAGGCTATAACACCGCTTTTTTCGGCAAGCTCCCGTATAGCCTCCGTTTCCGCCTCACGGAAATATTTCTCGCCCTTTTCCGCAAATATCTTCGGTATTTCCATTTTTTCCTTTTCTGTGATGTATTCGTCCATATCGAAAAATTCGCAGTCCAGCTTCCGCGCAAGAAGCTTTCCAACTGTGGTTTTCCCGCAGCCCATAAAGCCGCATAAATAAACAGTTTTCAAAAATATTCCTCCTTTCGACGTTTTGTGTTTTCCGTAAGGAAATTTCGGACGGCAGTCCGAAAAACAAAACTCGAAATTAAAAAATCTTTGATTTTTTAATTTATTTTCCCTCAACTTCGGAAAGATTGTCGGCGGTGTACTCCGTCATCTTGTTTCTTATTTCCTCTTCAAGGCAGGAGTTGAAGTTGGCAAACAGCACGTCCGCAAAGCCCAGCAGATAGATATTCTTGTTGGTATTTTCCGCCAGCTCGGGAACGTAGGTATAGATGTAGGTTTTGTACCAGTCCGCGGTAAAGGGCTGAAGCTTTTTGCCCTTTCTCACAAGGTACTTGGTTTCCAGAAACGTTTCCGCGATCATGTCCTTGTAGTTCTCCGCACCCTTTTCCATTACCGCGTTATAGAGACGGTACAGCTGGTCGTCGGTCATATTTTCGTCGTTGATCTTAACGTTTTTCAGCGTAGGTATCCGAACCGCAAGAGAGTACACCATAAGCGCAAGAACGTGGTTATACTCCTCGCTCTGCATTTCCGCACAGGTACGGCTGTCGATGTGCAGACCCAATCCCTGCAAGCAGTCGGTGTCGGTGATATTGTTGAGCACCACCTTGAACGCATCCTTGATGTTTATGTTGTAGAAATCGTCCTCGGCAATGGAATAGATGTATTTCATGGCGTTGTAAAGGCTCACGCCGCCCTTGATGATGGTGTCAGCCAGACCGCTTATCGCCGCGGCTTCATTTATGAAAAGCATTTTGCAGCTCCTTTCGATTTATCATTCGGACGGCTATTCCTCGTCCTTGTCCTTGAAAGCGTCCTCACGGCTTATGCGCTCCCACTTGGGCTTTTTTATCTCCACGGGCTTTTCTTTCTTTTTCGGCAATTCATCCTCATCGCCGTCGCCGGTTCCCGCCTGCATAGCGTCAAATACCGTATCGAAAGCCTGCGGAGTGAACGGCTTGACCTTAACGTTGTCCGAGGACACTACCGTTCCCTCCACCTGAGGTACTTTTGGGGACTCGGAAACGGCGTTTTTTGCGGAATTTTTCTCTATTTTTTCGGACAATTGCGCTATTTCCACAAATTCATCTTCGGAAATTTCTTTTTCCGCAGCCGCTTCAACGGGCGTTTCCGAAACACCTGCCGCATCTGCGGTACTGCCGGAATTTATCATATCAAAAGGCTTCTCAACGGGAGCGTGGAAAGTCTTGTTCTTGCTTGCCAGCTTGACTTCCTTGGCAAGCCTGTCGGAATAATCGAGAAATTCCTCGTACTGCTTCAAGGTCGCTTCGCCTATCTTTAGATTGCGCTTCATGTTGGACAGGTACTGAGACCATTCCTTGAACTCGTTTTCGTCGATACCCTTATTGACGCGCTTGTACAAAGCGTTGTACAGCTTCTGAGCGCGTTTTTCCGTTTCCTTTGGAACGACCACAGGCTCTCGCACCTCCGGAGGAGGCACAACAACAGAGGAAACAGGAGAGATCGGTGCCGCATTTGCCGTTTCCGCATTTTCCCCGGAAATATTTTCTCCGCCCTGCGGAAGCGAGCTACGCGCCTCTACGGTAATGCTTTCCACAAGCTCCTCGTACTGTCTGCGGCAGGTTTTTCCCGAACTGTTCACCCTGTCGCAGCGGGTGTTGTCGTCGAGAGCGGTGAAAAATCTTCCGCAGTTTTCGCATTTGCGCATATAGATCTTGTTGCGCACCATAAGCTCGAATTCCAGATCTATAGCCGCTTTAAGGCTGTCGGGATAATACAGCTCTGCAGGGGTCTCACGGAAAGATTCAAGAGCGAAATTCATTTCTATTTCATTGGGACGCTCCATTCCCTTAACGTAGGAGTACGCCTCCATAGCAAGCTGATCGCGTATCTTTGAGCAGTCCCGCTTTTCCATTGCGGACAGATCGCTGCCCTCTGCAAGCTCGTCGGAAAAACGGCGGTAAATGGATTTAGAAACCTTTCCCACAACGAAAGCTGCATTCGGAAGCGTGGAGGGAGTACACAGCTTTACCGACGGAAGCGCAGTTCCGGGACAGCCCAGCTCGTTAGCCGCGACCGAAAGCGCAAGGTCAAAATATTCCTTTCTCGCGCGAATGGTGTCGTCGCTGAGCTTTGCGCCGATAGTGTCGGTGTCGAAGATAAAGTTCATCTTATTTTTTGCGTATTCCTGCAAGCGGACGATGCTCGTCCAGCGGTTCATGGCGCGGTTCGCCTTGTACTCGGAAATACGTCTGAAAATAGCTTCCTCATAGGGATTTTTCGGAGAAATGCACCTTGCCCACAGTTCTTCCAGACCGATACGCTCGCTGTGGCAGATGTACTCCACAATGCAGTCGGTAACGATCTCGGAATAGTCCGTGCTGACGCAGGCTTCGATGTAGGGGTGAGCGCGTCCGACCACAGTTTTTGCGCCCGAAACGATATTCTGAGGCAGTCTGCCTGTTTTGCGCGCAGTCTTGCCAGCCTCTATGCACTGTTCCCAGAAATAAGTAAAATCAAACTCGGTGAAGTGCAGAAGCGTTCTTGACAGCTCTATCTTGTAAAAATTGGTATTATCATAAACGGCAAATCTGACAATGCTGTTATCCATTCTCCTAATTCCTCTCCGCAAAAATTCAAATACAATTACTATATCATTTTTATTATATCACATTGATTTGCAAATTTCAATTGATTTGGCAAAAAAACTCGGAAATCGGCAAAATTTCCGAGTTCCGAGTTTTATTTCCACCGAAATATTCTATTTCCGAATTTCCGACAAATCGCTTAAATACGTGATTTGCGTCATTTGCAGACTATTTCCGCTTAATTTTTCCATTTTCCAAACCGTACGGTCACGCTTCCCAGCTGTTGAGATAAGCCTCCTGCACGTCGGTAAGCTTGTCGATCTCCATACCCCAGTAACGTATCTTTCTTTCCGCCACTTCCCTGTCAATGTACTTGGGAACGTCGATGATTTTCTCGGTAAGCTTGCCCTTATTCTTGACAAGATGCAGAGCTGACAGCGCCTGAATTGCAAAGCTCATGTCCATGATCTCAGCAGGGTGACCGTCTCCCGCGGCAAGATTTACCAGTCTGCCCTCGGCAATAACGTATATCCAATTTCCGTTTTTCAGCTTGTAGCCCTGAATATTGTTGCGGGCAACCTTTGTTTCCACCGCGATCTTTTTCAGCGTTGCAACGTCTACCTCAACATCGAAATGTCCCGCGTTGCAGCAGATCGCGCCGTTCTTCATCACGTTAAAGCTTTCCTCGGTGATAACGTCGCGGCAGCCCGTAACGGTTACAAAGAAGTCGCCGACCTTAGCCGCCTCGGTCATTTTCATGACCTTGAAGCCGTCCATAACAGCCTCCATAGCCTTTATGGGGTCAATTTCGGTGACGATTACCTCCGCGCCGAGACCCTTTGCGCGCATTGCAACGCCCTTTCCGCACCAGCCGTATCCCGCGACAACAACGTTTTTGCCCGCAACTATAAGGTTTGTGGTGCGGTTAATGCCGTCCCAGACGGACTGACCCGTGCCGTAGCGGTTGTCGAACAGGTGCTTGCAGTCCGCATTATTTACCAGAACCATGGGGAACTGAAGCTTGTTCTCCTTAGCCATTGCGATAAGACGGATAATGCCCGTGGTGGTCTCCTCGCAGCCGCCGATAACATCGGCAATTTTTTCGGGGTACTCGTTGTGGATAAGGTTCACAAGGTCGCCGCCGTCGTCAATGATAATGTTTGGACCCGCCTCGATAACCTTAGAGGTGTGACGGTGGTACTCCTCGTCGGTGGCGTTGTACCACGCGTAAACGTTCAGACCGCCGTGAACGAGAGCCGCGGCTACGTCGTCCTGAGTGGAAAGCGGGTTGCTGCCCGTGATGTACATTTCCGCGCCGCCCGCCGCAAGGACGCGGCACAGATACGCGGTTTTCGCTTCAAGGTGAACGGAAAGGGCAACTTTGATTCCCGCAAAGGGCTTTTCGGCTGCAAATTCCTCCTCGATACCGCGGAGCAGGGGCATATTATTTTTTACCCACTGTATTTTTGTCTCGCCATTTTCCCATAAGTTTAAATCTCTGATCTCGCTTGACATAAAATTACCTCCCAATTATTTTTATATTTGTAATTTTTATTCGTTTTCCGTATTTTTGTTAGGCGGCAAAGGCTCACCCTCACGTTCCATTGCTTCGGAT
>CAMWVO010000037.1 GCA_947177695.1 uncultured Clostridia bacterium | reverse complement strand
ATACAAGAGGTCTCGAACCTCTTGCGGAAGAGGTCATCTACGTCAGCGGAGTTCAGGGTGATTCCACCGCGGAAGTTGCGCTCATGTACAACGACAGCTACAACGAGCTTATCTTGTCCTTTGCAAACAATATCCACACCATTGACGGCGGTACTCATGAGACAGGCTTCAAGAATGCGCTGACTAAAGTTATAAACGATTACGGCAAAAAATTCAATCTGCTTAAAGACGGCGACAAGCTTTTGGGCGACGACGTTCGTGAGGGTATTACGGCGATAGTTTCCGTGAAGCTTACCGACTGTGAGTTTGAGGGACAGACAAAGGGCAGACTTGGCAATCCCGAGGTGCGTCCTTTTGTGGAAAGCATGGTATGCGAAAAGCTTATGTGCTACCTTGAGGAAAATCCTGCGGTGGCAAGGTCTATTTTTGACAAGTCGCAGGCTGCCCAGCGAGCAAGAGAAGCTGCCAAGAAAGCCCGCGAAACTGCACGCCGCAAGTCTGCAATGGAGTCCGCTTCGCTTCCCGGAAAGCTTTCGGACTGCTCCGAAAAGGACGTTCAGTATACCGAGATCTACATTGTCGAGGGAGACTCTGCGGGAGGCTCCGCAAAGCAGGGCAGGGACAGAAGATATCAAGCTATTCTGCCGCTTTGGGGAAAAATGCTCAACGTTGAAAAAGCACGTATCGACAAGGTTTACGGCAATGAAAAGCTTATGCCTGTTGTGACTGCTCTGGGTACTTCTATAGGTGAGGATTTTGATATTACTAAGCTTCGTTACGGTAAAGTAATAATAATGGCTGATGCCGACGTTGACGGCTGCCATATCAGAACCCTGCTTCTGACTTTCTTTTTCAGATTTATGCGTCCGCTTATTACAAACGGAAATGTTTACATTGCACAGCCTCCGCTGTTTAAGGTAAGCAAGGGTTCCAAGCAGGTAAGGTACGCTTATTCCGATGTTGAAAGGGACAAATATATTGCCGAGCTTAAAGGCAATAATGAGAACGCAAAAATTGACGTTCAGCGCTATAAGGGTCTTGGTGAGATGGATCCTGAACAGCTTTGGGAGACAACTATGGATCCCGAAACAAGAACTATGCTGAGAGTTACTATGGAGGACGCTGTAAAGGCGGACGAGATATTTACAATTCTCATGGGCGACAAGGTTCTGCCCCGCCGTGAGTTTATTGAAAAGAACGCTAAGTATGTGGAATCTCTGGACGTATAATTGCAGGGGACCAGTCTCACGTCCTAAAAGATATTGAAAGGAAATGCTATGGGAATATTAAACGAAATGTTCGGAGACGGTGACAGCGGACAGTTAACCGCTCCCGAGGGAGAACTTCTTGCCGAGGGAGAGTACGAAAGCAATGCCGGGGAGATACTGAAAGGCTATAAGGTCTACCAGAAACGCTATGTGTTCAGTTCGCTGATATGGAAAATGCTTTTGGTGCTTGTGGCGTTAACTTCCTCGGTGATGATGATAATGACCTCCGAAGACCCCATTATACCCGCAATGTGTCTTATGATAAGCATTGCCGCGGGAATATGGTTCATAACTACGCCTGTCTCAAACAGGAAAAAGCTTATGCGTGGTCTTGATATTATGGAGGAGACCCGCTACAAGGCTGAGTTCTATACAGACAAGATAAAGATTTCCACCTGTATGGACGAAAATGTGGAAACGGAAAATCCCGACAATAATATTTTGGAACAGGACGTTCAAGCCGAGCAATTCGAACAGACAGAAGCGGACATGGCTCTCGACGGTGAAAAAGAGGAAATTCCCGCAACGGTCATTCACCTTGATTCTCCCATAGTCGACCTTATCGACAAGGAGGATATGTTCATTCTTGTGGTGAAAAAATCCTATGTGTTTATTATTCCGAAAACAGCTTTCGGCGATGACAAATGTGAAAAGATACGTGAAAAGCTTTCAGTAATTATGGGTATAAGATATAAAGCATATTGACAGCACATTCTTAATTCTTATCTCTTACTTCTAAAAGGAGTTGTTAAATTTTGTACAATGACGAAAATTCAAAGGTAATTCAGGTCGATATCGAAAATGAAATGAGAAAATCGTTTCTGGAATATTCAATGTCGGTTATCGTGGCAAGAGCCCTGCCCGACGTTCGGGACGGCTTGAAGCCCGTTCACAGGCGTATCATCTACACCATGAACGACGCTGGAAACACTGCCGAAAAGCCTTACCGCAAGTGTGCCTACACTGTCGGCGAGGTTCTCGGTAAGTACCACCCTCACGGAGACGCTTCCGTTTACGACGCGCTTGTCCGTCTGGCTCAGAATTTTTCATTAAGATATCCTCTTGTTGACGGCCACGGAAACTTCGGCTCTATGGACGGAGACCCTCCCGCCGCTTACCGTTATACCGAAGCAAGAATGGCTAAAATGGCAGGGGAGATGCTTGCGGACATAAGCAAGGATACCATCCCTTACCAGTCCAACTACGACGATACTCATAAAGAACCCGAAGTTCTGCCGTCAAGATTTCCCAACATTTTAGTAAACGGCTCGGTGGGTATTGCGGTAGGTATGGCTACCAATATTCCTCCTCATAACCTTAACGAAGCTGTGGACGCTATTCAGTCCATGATAAAAAATCCCGACATTACCGTCGAGGAGCTTATGGAACACATTAAGGGACCCGACTTCCCTACAGGCGGAATAATTATGGGACGTGCGGGTATTCGTGCCGCGTACGCTACGGGAAAGGGAAAGATAACTCTCCGTGCCCGCGCCGAGATAGAAGAGATAAAGGGCAGACAGTGCATTATCGTTACCGAGATACCCTACATGGTAAACAAGGCTACGCTTGTTGAAAGAATTGCTTTTCTTGCAAAGGAAAAGCGTGTTGACGGCATACACTTTGTCCGCGACGAATCGGACAAGGAGCACGCGGTCAGAATTGTTGTTGAGCTTAAAAAGGACGCTGTTCCCCAGATAGTTCTCAACAAGCTTTACGCTTACACCGATCTCCAGAACACGGTGGGAGTAAATATGCTGGCTCTTGTCCGCGGCGAGCCTAAGGTTCTGACTTTAAAGCAGATGCTTCATGAGTACATTGAGTTCCAGGTTGATGTTATCCGCCGCCGCACTGAGTTCGACCTTCGCAAGGCAAAGGAGCGCGCCCACATTTTAGAGGGCTTGATGATCGCAGTTGACAACATTGAGGAAGTCGTTAAGATATGCCGTACGTCAAAGGACGCTGCGGAAATAAAGTCCCGCCTTATTGAAAGATTTGGAATTACAGAGGCTCAGGCGGACGCTATCGCTCAGATGAGACTTGTTCAGCTCTCAGGTCTGGAACGTCAGAAGCTTGAGGAAGAGCTTGCCGCTCTCCATGCCAAGATAAAGGAATTTACCGAGATACTTGCAAGCCACGAAAAAATGATGGGCATAGTTTCGGACGAGCTTGAAGTCATCAAAAACAAATTCGGCGACGCAAGAAGAACCTCCATTGAAAATATCACGGGAGAGGTTGACGTTGAGGATCTTATCCCCGAGGAAAACTGCGTTGTTACCTATACGAACATAGGCTACATCAAGCGTCAGCCCGTAAGCGTCTACAAAACACAGAACCGCGGCGGTAAGGGCGTTTCTGGTATGAAGCAGCGCGAAGAAGATTACGTTGAGGAAATGTTTATCAGCTCAACTCACGACCATGTTCTGTTCATTACCAACAAGGGAAATATGTACAAGCTGAAATGCTTTGAAATTCCCGAGGGCTCAAAGCAGTCCAGAGGTCTTAACATTGTCAATATGCTTCCTCTGGGCGAGGGCGAAAAGCTTGCGGCTATGATAAAGACCGAGGATTTCAGCGAGGGCAAGTACCTTATCATGGTAACCAAAAACGGTAAAATAAAGCGTACATCTTTGGACGCTTACAAGAACGTCCGCAAGAACGGTCTTATCGCCATAGGTCTTGACGAGGGCGACGAGATCGCGGGTGTTCGTCTTACCGACGGAAACGCTCAGGTCATCGTTGCGACAAAAATGGGTATGGCTATCAGGATAGAGGAGAAAAATATCCGTGCCATGTCCCGTTCCGCTCACGGCGTAAAGGCTATAAAGCTTCGTGACGGAGACAGCGTTGTGTCCATGGCGAGAGTACGCGAGGGAGCAACAGTTCTTACCGTTACCGACAAAGGCAACGGCAGACGTGTTGAGCTTGATTCCTACCGCGTTCAGAACAGGGGCGGCTTTGGACTGCTCAACTACAAGGCTTCCGAGGAAAAGGGCTATGTCTGCGGAATAAAGGTCGTTGACGACGAGGACGACATCATTATGATATCCAGCGACGGCGTAATAATCCGTATCCGTGCAAAGGATATCCGCGTTATGGGACGTTACGCAACGGGAGTTCGTCTGATGAGAGTTTCGGGAGACGTTAAGGTCGTCTCCTTCACAAGAGCGGAGCATGACGACGAAGCCGAAACGGCGAAGATAGAAGAACCCTCCGCCGAGGAGCTTGAAGCCGAGATGGCGGAAGCGGCAAAGGCGGAATCCTCCGAAGTCATTGTTGAGGAAGAGCCCGACGACGAGGATACTGAGGAATAAGAAAATAATAAAAATCCGGTACATTTTCTGTACCGGATTTTTTATCCAACATTCAGTTTGCTTATCAGGGCTTCCTGCAAGGTTTTTGAAAAATTAATATTTTTTTCCTCCGCAAGATTATTCAGCCACGCAGGGATAGTCAGCGTTTTCTTGACAGACCTTTCAAAATGCTTTTTCGCATATTCCTCAACGTCTACCGCAACTATATTTACAAATGCGCTTTCGTATTCGTCATATTCCGCGTTGATGTCAATGCTGCTCATGTCCGACGGTTCGGGCAGAGATCTTTTTTCTGCCTTTACGGTATGAACATACCCTGCAAGACAGTCTATAGCCATTTCAACAGCGTTTTCAAGACTGTCCCCGCAGGTGGCAAGGTGATCAAGGTCGGGAAAAATTACGGAATAATTGCCGTCCTTTTCTTTATAGAAGCAAGCAGGATAAACTGTCATCATAAAAATTCTCCTCTCGTATTTCCGCGCAGCTATTTAAGCCCCGCCTGTTTTAATATTGAATTTGCCGTACCTTTTGGAATATCTCCCTTATGATTTGGCAAAGTTACTTTTCCGCTTTTGCTTGGGTGTGTATATTGGAAATGAGAACCGACTGTACCTTTTAATTCCCAGCCGTCAGCTTTAAGAAGCTTTTCCATTTCTTTAAACGTCATATAGTTTCTCCTTGATAACTGCTTTTATTTATTATACAATATAATACGTGTTTTGTCAATACGTGTTATAGACGCACGTTTAAAAATCCGGTACAAAAGGCTGAGCCTTTACCCTTGCCGCCATACTTTGACGGTAAGGGTAATTCTCAGCCGAGACGAAAGATACTTCTGTATCACTATTCGCCTAAGTGTACCGGATTTTTGATAAATATATGTTATTAGCTTAAAGCAGCGTTAATGCCGAAATTCCTTTCGGTAATGGGAAATTCCTTTCCGCAGAAAACTATTGCTTCAACGTCGGTGTAGTCCACAATACCAGCGATCTCGAAAGTAACTGTTGTAGGCTTGTCGGAATAAATATCCCAGCTTGCTTTTATCCAGTCCATGTCGGTAACAAGAGTATTTTTATCAATGTCATTTACCGCATTGGAGTCTACATTGTAATACAAAACGTCCTTTAACGAGCCGTCGGACATTTTTAATTTAAGGGGCATTGCCTTTTCGTTGCCCATGATACTGTCGCAGAACATCTGTGTATTATTGAAGTACTGCACTCCGCCGTATTCATCGTTATGAATAACAAGGAAGTCCTCCAGCATACGCAGGTCAACGCTTATTTTCTTCGGAGAATATTTCAAAGCCGTGATTTCCATGCGAGCAGTTTCTCCGCCCATACGATAGTGTGTCCATGATATTTCAGCGGGTTCAATATTTGCGGAATACGATTTTATCGGAGTACCGATCTTAAAGTCCGCGCTGAAATTTCCGTGAATTTTTACCGAAGGGTCATCGGCGCAGGTTTCGTCCGTATCATGCATACCTTTGCTGTTTGCTTTGTCAAGAGTTTTTATTTCTATAGTTATTGTCATATCTTTGGGTATGTTTTCAATATCTTCAAGACGAACAGTTTCGTATACTTTATTGCCCTCTGTGGCATTTAATAAACCGTATGAGTAGCTGTGCAGATATTTGGGAAATGCGCTTATGCTTACATCTTCCAAAATATATTCGTAGTTCTTAACGGGCTCGTCAAATTCAAACTCCAAAATAAGCTCCGCAGAAGTTCCGTTGTTCACAACGCCTACAAGCTTTGCTCTTATACCCTCGGCAAACTCGGTAAAGTCGTTTTCCGTAACGGTAAGAGCGTCCCCGATAACCTCAATGCCTGCGGAGCTGTTTCCCCAAGCGTTTTGAATTTCGTAGTACTCCTCGGTGGACTGCCTGTTTATGCCGAGAATATTATTTACAGACTCCCGAACTTCGGGAGATACTGCGTAAACGCTTCCTCCCGCAACAGCCACAGCCGCCGCTGCCGCAACAACATAAGTGGCGAGCTTTCTTCTTTTCATGACAATTTTCGTCTCCTTTTTTTCCTTTTCAAGCGGTCTTTCCGAAAGCTTATTCAGAATATCGCCGTATATCTTTTCTCTCTGCTCCTCTGTGGGTCTGATTTGTGACAACGCGCCTTTCAGCTTCATCAGGATCACCTTCCATTATTTTTTTTAAAATTTTTCTTCCTCTCGCCAGTCTGCTGATGACGGTGGATTTCAGGGAACCAATCATTTCAGCTATCTCGCCGCAGGAATATCCCTCGTAATAGTGAAGATACACAGCTGTCCTGTACTTTTCGGGAAGCTCCTTTACGGCGATAAGGGTCTCGTCCGTAAGAATTTCTCCCGTCAGCATATTTTCGTCCAGCGGCTCGTTTCTGTACTTGGGACTTTTCAGAACGTCCTTGCAGATATTCCGCGCCGCAGCGATAAGCCATGCCTTTTCATGCTCGCGGCTTTCAAATTTCATGTCCGACCGCATAAGCCGCACAAAGGTGTCCGAGACCGCGTCCTCGGTATCCGACCTGTTTTTCATGTACAGCCAGCAGACCCGGTAGACCGTGTCCAGATTGCGCAGATAGATGTCTGCAAGAATTTCCTGCTTGCTTTGTGTTGATTGCCTGTCCATTGGATTTTCACCTCCGGTTATAGTCAAGTAACGGTACAAAAGTGTTGTTACCCATGGGAGTTTTACCTTTATTGAAAATGTATGCCAATAAGGGTAAAGGCTCAGCCTTTCGTATAATCCTTATACCATAACTGTTTATCGTCTCGGGAGAGCAGTATGGCTGCTCACTGTAGACGACGGTATGGGTAAAGTCTCAGACTTTTGTTCCGTCATTAACAATACGATTTAAAAAGGAAAACGAACGCATTAAGAAAAAATTTTTTTTAAAAAATCCGTGACCCTATTTTTTGGGTCACGGATTTATGCTTTATTCAAACAGATCGCTGTGAGTGCCTGTCCTTGTAAGATACAGTATCAGATTTCCGCCATCAATTTCATAGATCAGCAGCCAGTCGGGTTGAATGTGACATTCACGGCAGCCTGTAAAGCTCCCTTTAAGCAAATGATCCTTATACTGTGGAGGAAGCTCTTTGCCATCGGCAAGCATTTTGATAACAGCATTCAGCTTGTCCGTGTCATATCCCCGTTTTTTGACCAGCTTTAAGTCCTTTTGAAATTTTGCGGTAGGCTTTATACTGTACTTCACGCAAGCAGCTCCTTAAACATAGCGTCAACATCATCATAGCTTTTGTAATTTTCTGGGTGTAGCTTCATGTCCTCAACCTCACGGATTGCCTCAAGAGTTTCACTGTTTGGAATTTCGGAGGACTTCCCGAAAAGTGCAACAAAAGCCGAAAGCTGTTCATCACTCATACCGTCGATAATGCTGTATGCAATTTCCTTTGTACTCATCAGATCAGCTCCTTTGATGTTATTATACACAGTTTTGTTCGTTTTGTCAATATGACTTAAAATATAACGTAATTATTCATCACCGGATGCAAGCGGAACAGTCACGCCGTCAAATTCTATGGCTTCGATCTCGTTCAGGTTCTGCACTCCCATTGGTGTCACGCCGTTTGAATTGGAGAAATCACCGTAGATCCATACTTCTTTGCAATTTTCTTTGACTTTCATAGTTGTCGTATTGGGTTGGAAGCATACCCTTTCACCGCTTTTATAAATAAACCAGATGTTTCCCCACCCTGTTTCGGGAGAGTTCATCAAGCCAACGTTTTGTAAAAAATCGGCTGTACCGTTTAATTCAAAGCTAAAAGGCGAAATAGTTATGGTGTCAATGTTTATTTCAGCGGATATTAGGTTATCCTCATCATATGCAGGAAATTCCCATTCGGGATTGGGTCTGTTTTTGAAAACAGCGGTGTGGTTTACGTTTATTGTTTTTGCAGCATTTACATCGCTTTGGATTTCAAAGCTTACCGTAGCAAGATCTGTTCTCCATTTTTTTGCTTCCTCGGGAGTGAGAAACTCATGCGGACGCAGGGTGCTGTTTGTAAGCCTGAAGTCCACAACATCGCCCTTTTTAATACTATTGTTGAATTTAACAATGATCGCCGTGCTGACAGTATCTTCTGTTTGGTCGGTTATCAACCAGGTTGAGGTTATCCATGAATAGCGGAGCGCGCTTCCGTCTACAGCCAGCGCGTTTCCGGGAGCGGCTCTTTCACCGTCCCATTGAAGCTCTCCGAGGGTATCTTCAACAAACAGATTTATAAAAAGCATATTTCCGTCCGAAATAACGTCCCCTATAGAGAATTTACAGTTCAGACCCTCGGCATTTTCAATTTTAACGTTTCCTATTTCAACGCTGTAATCGTTAAAATTTTCCTCAATAATAGACGCGCTGCTGCCGAAAAGCTTATGCGTCCAGCCCATATTTGCTGCCGCCGAGACTGTAATTCCGCAAATCAAGATCAATATGCAGACCGCCGCGGGGACGCTCATCTTCATTTTCGGCAGGGACTTTTTATGTCCCGCCTCCGCTTCAGCCCTTATTTTCGCCGAGGTCACGATGTCCCGCTCGGTTGAGATCATGGACATAGTTTCCTTTAGTCTGTCGTTCAAAGTATTCATATTCGTTACTCCCTTCAAGCTTTGCTTTAAGCTGTTTTCTTGCGCGGTCAAGCCTTGTTGTAACGGCTGTGACCGAAATTTTCAGCGTGCGGGCAATTTCCGACGCCGACATATTTTCATAGTAGTAAAGCAGTATCACCGTCTTATAGTTATTATCCAGACAGGACACCGCACGGAACAGTTCCGACTGTTCGGGATACTCAAACTGCTTTGTGATCTTTTCAAGCTCCTCCGGGTCGTCGGAAAAATGCTTTCTTCTTCGGAGGATTTTCAAGGACGCATTCACCGTCACCCTGATAAGCCAAGCGCGGCAGTGCTCCTCGCTTTCAAATGGCTTTTTCCGTTTGAACAGCTGGTACAAAGCTTCCTCGGCGGCGTCCTCAGCATCGCTTGCGGAGCGGAGCATTACCGCCGCATGAGCGTAAAGCCGCTGTGCGTTCTCACAGGCGACCCGTTCAAACTCCTCTTTGCAAAGCAAATCTCTCACTTCCTTTCCGATGTACATCACTTTATATATCCCCGAAAAAGCCGAAATGTCACACAAATAAAAATATTCGGCGGTTTGAACAAATCCAAAGAGAGTATTTGTTGATATCAACAATGAAAAACTGACGAAAAGTATAAATTTTGATTTACGCGACTAACTGTCGGGACGCTTAGGCGGCGAAGCCGCCGACTCAAAAAAGTTCGCCAGCCTTTCAAGGCTG
>CAMWVO010000036.1 GCA_947177695.1 uncultured Clostridia bacterium | reverse complement strand
GTCGGCGGCTACGCCGCCTGAGCGTTCCGACAGTTAGTCGCGTAAATCAAAATTTTAACAAAAGTTGTAAAATTTTTTATAACCCCTTGCAATTCGCAAAATAATATGCTATACTGTTATGGATAACCTATACTTTTAAAGGAGGTACAGCAAATGGAATTCGGTGCAATTCAGATCATCGGCGGAATTATTATGCTTATATGCAGTGTGCTTATTATAATCCTTACTATGATGCAGGAGCAGAAGCAGCAGGATATGAGCGCGGCTCTGTCGGGTCAGAGCGATAACTTTTTCGGCAAGGGCGACGTCAGCAGCTCCCGCGAGCAGGCTCTCGCAAGGCTTACAAAGCTTCTGGCTATCGTGTTTTTCGTTGTGACCGTTGCGGTCAACATCATTCCCGCGATAATAAGCAGAGTCAGCGCAAGCTGAGTTTTTATGCCGTCATGTCCTGCGTTAAAGGCTGAGCCTTTACCCTTGCCGCCGTCTATAGCGATGGCGGCAAATTTTGTTTCCGAGACGAAAGGACAGCTTTGACATAAGGTTTGCACGAAAGCGCGGGACTTTTTCTTTAGCAGGAAAAACGGCGGCTCGTTCGGAGTGCGCCGAACCTTAAACATGAAAGGAGACTGTGGATATGGCTGAACAAAAGGATATTTACAAAAACAGGATAAAGGCTTTGCTGTCGCAGATGTCAAAAGGCGGCAGGGGCGTTCCCTACAAAAAGCTTTACGCCTCCTGCAAGGGCAGACGGCAGAATGCCGCCGCTTTTGCTGCGGCAATAGCCGAATTGAAGCGGGACGGCACGATCACAGAGGACAAAAGCGGCATTGAGCTTTGCTCCGACGCGGGACTTTTCCGAGCCACAGTATCGAGACTGAACAGAACGTTCGGCTTTATCGAACGTGAGGACGGCTCGGAGGTGTTCGTTCCGGGGAAATTCCTCAAGGGCGCAATGCCGGGCGATATCGTCATGGCAAGACTTCTGCCGCCGCGGGGAGAGCTTCCCGAGGGCGAGGTGGTCTCCATTGCCGAGATCGGCTTCACAGAGTTTTCGGGTACGGTGGAAAAAGAGGGCAACACCGTCTGCATACGTCCCGATACCCTTTCGAGAGACCTTATGATAGTTTCGGCGATAGACGTTCCCGTAAGAGTGGGGGACAAGGTGCTGGCGGAGATCTCCCGCCGGGGAACCAAGCATTCCGAGCACAGGGTGCGTATCAAGGCTATTTTCGGCGACAGCGGAAAAGCCAAAAGCAGCGCGGACGCTTTGCTCTATACAAACGGCATCGAAACGGAATTTCCCTCGCAGGTGCTTGACGAAGCAAGAGTCGCGGAGCGCAAGGGTATCCCGCTTGACGAGCTTTATAAGCGTCTCGATCTGCGGGACGAGGTGATCTTCACCATAGACGGCGCGGACACAAAGGATATCGACGACGCTGTTTCGGTCTCCCGAGACGATGACGGCTGGAAGCTTGGCGTACACATTGCGGACGTGTCCTTTTACGTAAAGGCGGGTTCGGAGCTTGACACCAATGCTATGCTCCGCGGTACGTCCATTTACTATGCCAACAAGGTTGTGCCCATGCTGCCGAAAGAACTTTCAAACGGCATATGTTCCCTTAACCCGCAGGAGGACAGGCTTGCGTTTTCCTGCCTTATGAAGCTGGACTTCGAGGGAAATCTTACCGACTATAAATTCAGCAAGACCATTATCCGCTCGCGGGTAAAGGGCGTCTACAGCGAGATAAACACCCTGCTTGACGGCATAAAAAGCGGTGAGGGAGTTTCGGTAGAGCTTGCGGAAAAGTACGGCGGTCTGACGAGAAGCATTCTGCTTATGGACGAGCTTGCGGCAATACTGACCGCAAACAAGCTCCGCCGCGGCGCGCCTCAGATCGAAACCTCGGAAAGCAAGCTGATAATAGACGAAAACGACGTGTGTGTGGACGTCAAAAAGCGTGAGCGGGGACGAAGCGAGCTTATCATCGAGGAGTTCATGCTCATGGCGAACACTGCGGCGGCAAGACTTGCAAAGGAAGCGGGCATTCCCTTTGTTTACCGCGTCCATGAGGATCCCTCTCCCGAAAAGATAGGCGAGCTTGTGGAAACGGTTTCGGTAATGGGAATTGCCGTTCCCCACTTCACAAGCGTAAAGCCCAAGCACTTGGCGGAGATACTTGAAAAGACAAAGGAGTCTCCCCTTGCCCCCGTGGTGAACAGCATGGTGCTGCGGTCTATGGCAAAGGCGAAGTACAGCGACCAGCCGCTGGGACACTTCGGACTGGTGCTTGACGATTACGCTCATTTCACCTCGCCTATCAGACGTTACCCCGATCTGGCGATACATCGTATTCTGACAGACCTGTGCTATAACAAGGAAACTCCCGATCGGATACGGAAGCGTTATGCTGCCTTTGCAAACGAAGCGGCTCATCAATCCTCGGAGCGGGAGCTTGTGGCAATGCGTATCGAGCGCGCCTGCGACGACTGCTACACGGCGGAGTATATGTCCGCGCATATCGGCGAGCGTTTCGAGGGAATGATATCCTCGGTGCAGGAGTTCGGATTTTTCGTGGAGCTTCCCAACACCGTTGAGGGTCTTGTCCGTATGGACACTCTGAAAAACGGTCCCTACGATTACGACGGACGTTTTGCCTTTACAAAGGAGGGCAAGTCGGTGTACCGTGTGGGAGATACCGTCAAGGTCATCTGCGCGGCGGCAAACGTAAGCGCGGGACAGGTGGATTTTGTTGTTGAGGGAGACTGCTGTTCGGACTGATAAAACAAAGATAAAAGATAACCGTTAAGGAACTTTCCTTAACGGTTATCTTACTTTCTTTCCTGCGTGTTTTCTCATAAACGCCACAAAGTCCGATTCGGGGATAGGCTTTGAATAGTAGTATCCCTGAATATATTCGCAGTTCAGCTCGGTAAATTTCTTTACAAGGCTTTCAGTTTCAATGCCCTCCACAACGATGTGCATATTCATGTCTTTGAGCATTTTTATGGTGTTTTTCAGCACTATCCACATTCTGGGATTATCTTCGCTGTCCACAAAGGTTTTGTCCAGCTTGACAATAGTGATCGGCAGCGAAGCAACGCTCTTGATGTTGGAGTAACCCGTTCCGTAGTCGTCCAGGGAGAACGAGATACCTGCCTGTGTAAGCTTTTCAAGGTTCTCCATCATTATATTCTGGGAATAGGACGCGGCGGTCTCGGTGATCTCAAGATTGATCTTATCGTGTGTAACGCCGTATCTTTGCATGATCCGGAGGATATTGTCCGCAAGATCCGCCTGCATACACTGTGCGACCGAAAGATTTATCTCTATGTACTCCAGACCAAGCTCGCTGAACTCTCTGCTTGCAATAAAGCTGCACACCTTTTCAAGCACCAGCTCGCCGATCTTGTGTATCGCTCCGTTTTTCTCGGCGGCGGGAATAAACAGGTCGGGGGGGATAAATCCGTACTTGTCGTGGGGAAGTCTCAGCAGAGCCTCCGCAGAAATAAAGCTGTCCGTTCCGATAGAGTAGATAGGCTGATAGTAGACCTCAAATGTTCTGTTTGCGATAGCGCTGTCGATTATCGCGTCCAGCTCGTTGGTGAGGCGGAAGCGGTTTTCCTTTGCGATATCGGCTGCCTTGATGACCCTGCCCGAATATGGCATATCGTTAAGATCGTTGCCGAAAGCCATAAGGGTCTCGAACTCGGTTATCTCCTCGGGACAGTGAGCGATGCAGACGTGAGCGATAAGGTTCAGAGCCATCTGATTGAAGATTATATTCTGTTTAAGCTCTCTGTTGATCTTTTCGGCGGTCTGCTCCATTTTGCCCCAGTTTTTTTCGTCAACAACAAAGCGGTAGCGTCCTCTGTCCAGATAGTACAGACCCGCCCGCAGCTTTTCCTCCTTGTTTATGGCAACAAAACGGTCGGCAATATTTTTCAGCATATCGTTAAGATTGTCAAAGCCGAGGATAGCGTGCATGGAGGAATAGTTTGAAATATTTATAAGGATTATGCCCACGCGCTTTTCATTGGCAAAATTTCTCTTCATGTCAACGCCGTAAGCGCCGTATTTGTACAGACCCGTCAGGGAATCCAGAAGCTCCTCTGGACGCTGGACCGTTATTATGATAAGCAGCAGAGAGATCGACGCGGCGAACATCTCCACCAGCAGACCGGAGAATACCCACTGCACAGCCAGCGAGATCAGCGTAAGCGGAAAAATGGCGCCGAGGGACAAAAGCTTTTCCGCCGTGAACAGCTTTCTGTATTGGATTACGTACACACAGCCTACGGCAAGGTAGAAAAACGAGCAGACGTAAAGCACCGGCATTGCGGGACCTCTTGTATAGGCTCCGTTTTCGTCGAAGTAAAACACATCGTCCGTAAAGGCGTCCGAGATAAGCATGGCGATTATCACCAGGTACGGGACGATCATACACAGTTTGAAAAGGATATTCTTTTTAAGCTTGTGCCATGTGTCCGTAAGACTTATCAGGTAGAAGATATATACGGGAGCCATAGTGTTGCGCAAAGCAAGATATGCATACTGAAGCCCGTTGCACACTACGTTCATTATGCCGCTGCTGCTGTAGGAAACGGTCACGGAAAGGATATCGGAAACCGTTGTTGCAAGCGTAACGAAAGTAAGCACAATAAACAAACGGTTTGACATACCGACGGTCATTTTGCGGGAGGAAACAGAAAAAATAATCATGAACAGAACCAGCACTGCGCATATGTCAAAGTAGATAACCAACCGATGTTCACCCCCCTTTACGGTTCAAAATTTATATGAAACAGCCAAAAGGCGTTTAGTTTTTCCATTCTTTACTATACATAATACCATATTATCAAGCAAAAGTAAAGAGTTTTTTCAAACTTTATTAAAAAACAATATGATAATTTTTTGACAAAACCGCATAACTGTTTGCAGGCTTTACGCATGGCATTTCCGTTATCAGACGGTGCGCGCCGGAAACCGTTACGCCTATGGGAAATAGTTGTAAAAAATTTTTAAAACCTATTTTCAAAAGGAATTTTTTATGCTATACTGTAATTATATTACAAAGTGTTCCGCCGCGGATATTATGCCATGCGGCAAAATAAACCGAAGCAGTCAGCCAAGTCCTGACCGAATACGGATATGGAGGTTATTATTATGAACGAAACAGAGCTTTACTCCCTTTGGTGCGAAAAAGCCACCGACGATCCCGATCTTCAGACCGAGCTTAAATCAATCGCCGGCGATGCCGACGCGATAACGGACAGATTCTACCGCGACCTTGAATTCGGCACGGGCGGTCTGCGCGGCGTTATCGGCGCAGGCTCATACAGAATGAACATCTATACTATCCGCAGAGCCACACAGGGTCTTGCAGATTATGTAAACGAAGCTTTCCCCGCAAATCCGTCTGTTGCTATCGCTTACGACAGCCGTATCAAGTCCGACGTTTTCGCCAAGGAAGCCGCCGCTGTTCTTGCTGCAAACGGCATTAAAGTACACATCTACAGCGAGCTTATGCCTACCCCTATGCTTTCCTATGCTGTAAGAACTCTTAAGTGCAGCGCGGGTATCGTTGTTACCGCAAGCCATAACCCTGCCAAGTATAACGGCTACAAGGTTTACGGCTCGGACGGCTGTCAGCTTACTTTAGGCGCTGCCGAGATCGTGCTGCAAAACATCAACAAAGTCCCCATGTTCGGAGGAGCAAAGGTCATTCCTTTTGAAAAGGGTCTTGAGGACGGCACTATCGAGTACATTCCTCAGGAGGTAATAACCTCTTATATCGACAAGGTTGCCGAGCAGGGTATCCATACAGACCTTTGCGCAACAAGCGGTCTCAAAGTCGTTTATACTCCCCTTAACGGTACAGGAAACAAGCCTGTCCGCATGATACTGAAAAAGATCGGCATTACCGACGTTACCGTTGTTCCCGAACAGGAGTACCCCAACGGAAACTTCACAACCTGTCCTTTCCCCAACCCCGAGATCAAGGAGGCTCTTGCGCTGGGTCTGAAGCTTTGTGATACCGTTAAGCCCGACCTGCTTCTTGCTACCGACCCCGACGCCGACCGCGTGGGAATCGCAGTTCCCGACGGAAAGGGAGGATACGTTCTCTTTACGGGCAACGAAGTGGGAGCAATGCTTCTTGAATATGTCTGCTCCGAGAGGACTAAGCTGGGTACAATGCCCGAGGATCCAATCGCGGTAAAGACTATCGTTACCACCGACATCACAAAGGCTATCGCCAAGGAGTACGGTGTTAAGATCGTTGAAGTACTCACAGGCTTTAAATTTATCGGCGAGCAGATCGGTTTCTTAGAGGCTAAGGGCGAGGAGAACCGCTACGTATTCGGCTTCGAGGAAAGCTACGGCTATCTGGCGGGTTCCTATGTCCGCGACAAGGACGCTGTTGTGGCTTCAATGCTTATCTGCGAAATGGCGGCATTCTACCGCACAAAGGGTATCTCCCTGCTTCAGGCAAGAGAGAATATGTACAAGAAGTACGGCGTTTACACCCATACGCAGAAGTCCTTTACCTGCGAGGGCGCAAGCGGTATGCAGAAGATGAAGGAGCTTATGACAATGCTCCGCACCGAGACACCCAAGGAGATCGGCGGACTTTCCGTTATCCGCTTCGACGACTATCTTGACAGCAATTCCACCGACTGCACTACCGGTGCAAAGACCAAGCTTACCCTGCCCAAGTCGGACGTTCTCGCGTTTGCGCTGGAGGGCGGAGCTTCGGTAATAATCCGTCCGTCTGGTACAGAGCCTAAGATCAAGGCTTACTACACCACCACGGGAGCGGTCAAGGCTGACTCGGAGGCTCTCGAAGCTAAGATTTCCGCGGACTTCCAGAAAATACTGGGCTTCTAAGGTCTGAAATCTGAGAAAAACGACATAAATAAAACAGCGGGATATCGGGCGGACAGCCCTGATATCCCGCTGTTAGTTTTACTCTACGACAATTTCGATCTCCTGCTTTTTGGAGCCGCATTTAAGGGTGATAACGGTCTTACCCTTTTTGACAGCGGTCACAAGTCCGCTGCCGGAAACTGTCGCTACCGACTTTTGAGAGCTTTTCCATGAAGCGTTGTCGCCGTTTGCTCCCAGCTGAACAGTGTCTCCCTTTTTGAGATTAAGGGTCATAAGTGCGGTTTGCTCGACCTCTCCGGAGGGGTACTTGAAAGAAGCTTCAAATTTGCCGCTGCCTCTTTGGAAGCTGCCGCGCTTTATCTGTACATAGTAGGTTTTGTTTGCTTTTACATCAAAGCTGAAAGTGCCGACATAGCATTCTGTTTTGGAGTCCCAAAAATGGTCGCCCGCAGTTGTCCAGCCCTGTTTAATGTCCTCATCGTAGTCTACATCGCTGCCGTCCTTGTCATAAACATAAAACTTGAAGTAATTTGTTTTCGCAGTTACTTTTACGGTTGCCGTTCCCTTTTCGGTCGGTGTGATCTTGTAGCTCATGGATTGGTCGTCGTTCAGTGTTTTGCTCACCTTTTTGCCGCTGTCAATATTTTTGGCGGTATCGAAAATGCTGTCCGCAGAAACCGTTGCCGCCGTCAGAACAAGCATTGCCGCAGCCAGTATCGCTGCCGCTATTCTTTTTAATTTCATAAAAATTCCTCCCGTTTTAAAACGATTTTAGTACTTATAAGTTCTAACAACATCATTTTAGCATATAACTATGGTATTGTCAAGTACATAAAAGTACTAAAACGGGAGCTGCTTTTTATGTATTTTCAACGATTAAGAGACCTGCGGGAGGACATGGACATGACCCAGAAGCAGATAAGCGAGCTGCTTGGGATACAGCAGACGGTCTATTCCCGGTACGAGCGGGGCTTTCAGAACATACCCATAGAGCACCTTATCAGGCTTGCGGACTATTACGGCACGTCCACAGACTATATCCTCGGTCGGACGCTTGTTAAAAAGCCGTATCCGAAAAAGACACGCTGATTATGTACAAACTGTAAACATTTTCTTTTCCCCCTTGAAATTATCACGGTAATGGTATATACTGTAGTTAGCACTCAAAGAGAATGAGTGCTAACACTTTCAACCTTAAAGTGCTAATTTATCATAGATACGAAAGGAATGTTTCAAATGGCGGAAGCAAAACAGTTCAAAGCGGAATCCAAACGTCTGCTGGATATGATGATCAACTCTATCTACACTCACAAGGAAATTTTTCTCAGGGAGCTTATCTCCAACGCCAGCGACGCTATAGACAAGCTGTACTTTAAGTCCCTGACCGATGACGGCGTGGGTCTGAAAAAGGACGATTTCCAGATCTATATTGAAGCCGACAAGGACAACGGCGTACTTAAGATCACCGACAACGGCATAGGCATGACCGCCGAGGAGCTGGAAAATAATCTGGGTACTATCGCAAACAGCGGCTCCCTTGCGTTCAAGAACGAAAACGGCGGTGCTGACGATATCGACATTATCGGACAGTTCGGCGTGGGCTTCTACTCGGCATTTATGGTTGCGAAAGAAGTTGAAGTACGTTCAAAGGCATACGGCTCGGATAAGGCGTACCTTTGGAAGTCAAGCGGTGTGGACGGATACACCATTGAGGAATGCGAAAAGGACAGCGTAGGCACCGAGATAACCCTTACCCTAAAGGACGATACCGACGACGAAAACTACAGCGATTACCTTATGCAGTGGAAGCTTAAATCGCTGGTAAAGAAATATTCCGACTATATCCGTTTCCCCATTAAAATGGAAATGGAGCACGACCACCTAAAAGAGGGCACGGGCACGGACGACATTCCTCCCGAGTATGAAACTCACACCGCGGTGGAGACCCTCAACAGCATGGTACCCCTCTGGCGCAAAAACAAAAGCGAGATCACCGATGAGGAGTACAACAAGTTCTACCGCGAGAAATTCTACGACTATAACGAGCCCCTTGCACATATCCACGCAAAGGCGGAAGGTACTGCCACCTATGACGCGCTGCTCTATATCCCCTCTCAGGCTCCTATGGACTACTATACAAAGGAGTACGAAAAGGGCTTGCAGCTTTTCTCTAGCGGAGTGCTTATCATGGACAAGTGCGGCGACCTGCTTCCCGACCACTTCTCATTTGTAAAGGGTCTTGCGGACTCTCAGGATCTGTCGCTGAACATCTCCCGTGAAATGCTTCAGCACGACAGACAGCTCAAGCTTATTGCAAAGTCTCTTGAAAGAACGGTCAAGAACGAGCTGAAAAAGATGCTTACCAACGAGCGCGAAAAGTACGAAAAGTTCTGGAAAGCGTTCGGCTTGCAGATAAAGTTCGGAGTCTACAACGGCTACGGCGCGAACAAGGAACTGCTTAAAGACCTGCTTATGTTCCACAGCTCCTTTGAGAAAAAGCTTGTTACGCTGGACGAGTATGTGTCCCGCATGAAAGAGGATCAGAAGTACATTTACTACGCCGCGGGAGAAAGCGTTGCACAGATTGACTGCCTGCCTCAGACCGAGGTCATAAAGGACAAGGGATACGAGATACTGTACCTTACCGAAAGCGTGGACGAGTTTGCGGTACAGATGCTGATGAACTATGAGGAGAAGCAGTTCAAGTCAGTATCGGCTTCCGATCTGGATATAGAAACCCCCGAGGAGAAAGAGGAGACCAAGAAGCTTGCCGAGGACAGCAAGGATATGTTCTCCTGTATCAAGGAAGCGCTGGGGGACAAGGTCAGGGAGGTAAGACTTTCCGAGCGTCTTAAAACACACCCCTGCTGTCTTACCAATGAGGGACAGATATCTCTTGACATGGAGAAAACCTTTGCTTCAATGCCCGGAAACGAGCATAACGTAAAGGCGGAAAAGGTACTGGAGATCAACCCGAACCATGATATTTTCAAGACATTGCAGAAGCTTAACGAGACCGATAAGAACAAGCTTGCGGCATACGGAAAGATACTTTATGCACAGGCTCTGCTTATAGAGGGAATGCCCGTGGAAGACCCTCTTGCATTGTCGGAGCTGCTTTGCGACCTGATGACGGATAAGCAGTAAAATCAAGGCAAAACTAAAAGACCTTTAGGCGGCGAAGCCGCCGACTAAAGCTGGTCCAGCTGAGCACAGCTGGCGAGGTTTCCAAAGGGCG
>CAMWVO010000035.1 GCA_947177695.1 uncultured Clostridia bacterium | reverse complement strand
ACCCTGTTAATTTGGGGGGCAGTGTCTTATTTGTATATTAGACAATATGAAAATATAATAGATCAATTCGGGCAAGCTGAACAGTCCCACCCAAAAGCCGTAATCCGCCGCAAGACACACCCACCAAAACGACCGCAGCGCGGTAAACGACAATGCAAACGCAGCCAACGCTCCCCCGAAAAAAGGTACAACAGAACCGGTTTTCCTTTTTGTATACCACGCTATCAGAGCCGACCAGTTTGCAATTATGACAAACAGTCCGAATAAGCCCACAGCGCCTATTGCTACTGCCAGTATCCAATTCTGACCCGCTGAAAAATCTATCGTGATTTTTGCCGATTTTGTCACCGTATCACTCCTTAAAGCGAAGCGGTCGGCGGACAGCAAACCGTCCGCCGACAAAGCTTATTCGTTCAGGAACGCGCAGAACGCCTTGTAGGTCATGTAGACGTCCGTTTTCGCAACGATCTCGTAGGGAGCGTGCATTGCCAGAACAGGTACGCCCACGTCGATAACGTCCATGTCGAGATTTGCAAGATATGCCGCCACAGTTCCGCCGCCGCCAAGGTCTACCTTGCCAAGCTCGCCTGTCTGCCATACGATGTTATTATTTTCCATAAGAGCGCGTACTCTGCCCACAAATTCTGCGGACGCGTCGGAAGTACCCGACTTTCCTCTCGCTCCCGTAAACTTAGTAACGACTACGCCCTTGTTCAGGAAAGCCGCATTGCGTTTCTCCACAACGTCGGGGAAAGTGGGATCAAACGCCGCGTTAACGTCCGCGGAAAGACACTC
The DNA here is from genome assembly GCA_947177695.1 of uncultured Clostridia bacterium. Lineage (GTDB taxonomy): Bacteria > Bacillota > Clostridia > Oscillospirales > Ruminococcaceae > RGIG8773. The sequence continues at coordinate 9,331 of CAMWVO010000035.1, read as the reverse complement.
GGTGTTGGAGATAAGCGTTCTGCCCTTTACGCCGAAGCTGTCCGCAAGATCGTGCAGGAAGTTTTTCAGATACGCGGAGCAAAGTCCCGTGTTGCCGTCGCTGCCCGTTTCCTCCTTGTCGGTAAGGCATACAACGGCGGTCTTGTTCACCTTGTCACAGCCCAGGATAGCTTCCAGAGCGGTGTAGGCGCAGACCCTGTCGTCGTGTCCGTAAGAGCCGATAAGACTTCTGTCAAAACCAACGTCCTTAGCCTTAAAAGCTGGTACCATCTCAAATTCAGCCGAAAGAAAATCCGCTTCGGTCAGACCGTATTTTTCATTCAGAACCGCAAGTATATTCAGCTTTACCTTTTCGCTCACATCATCATCACGGAAAGGTCTCGAACCCACAACAACGTTAAGCTCTTCGCCCTTGATGCCCTCCGCAAGAGTGCGCTTTACCTGCTCCTGCGCAAGGTGAGGAAGCAGATCGCTCACAAAGAATACGGGGTCGTTCTCGTCCTCGCCGATACAAAGTTCCACCTTTGTGCCGTCCTTTTTTACCGCAACGCCGTGAAGCGCAAGAGGCATAGCCGTCCACTGATATTTCTTGATGCCGCCGTAGTAGTGGGTCTTGAAAAGAGCGATATCGTTGTCCTCATAAAGGGGATTTTGTTTAAGGTCAAGTCTGGGAGAGTCAATATGCGCCGCCGCAAGATGTACGCCCTTTTCGGCAGGCTCGGTTCCGATCACGGCAAGAATGACCGCCTTGCCGCGGTTGCAGTAATAGATCTTGTCTCCCGCTTTAAGGGGCATACCCGCAGTGTACTCCCTGAAGCCCTCCTCTTTTGCAAGAGTAATAGCAGTCTTGGCAGCCTCGCGCTCAGTCTTGGATCTGTCCAGAAAATCCTTGTAGCTTTCGCAGAAATCGTCGCACGCCGCAATTTCCGCCTCGGACATAATTAAAGCCGCGTGTTTTTTCTCCATAAAAAGCTGCTCCTTGAGAAGCTCCGCCTTTGATTTTTCCTTTGACATATCTATCAATCCTTTCGCTTATTTAGTTTACATATAAGTTAGTATACCCCTCGTAAGCCGTCATAACCTTATTGACGTAATGCTCGGTGGTATCCGAGGGAATTTTATCGAGAGTTTTTCCGTCAGAGCTGTACTTTTTATCTTCAAGCCAGCCGTTGACACTTCCTCTGCCCGAATGGTACGCCGCCAGAGCCGTCCTCTCGTCGCCGTATTCTTCGTAAAGAAGCTTCAGCAGAAAGCTGCCGTATTCTATGTTGCAGCAGGGATCGTACATATCGTCGTAGCATATGTCCCGCTCGTCCTCCATGCGGAACTTTACCCAGTCGAAAGCGTCCTCCATAAGCTGCATAAGACCCCTCGCGCCAACGTTGGACTCAGCGTCCGCATTGAAATTGCTCTCGGTCTTGATAACAGCGTAGATCAGGTACTTGTCTATCCCCGTCTCGCGGGAAGCGGTCTCCACATAATCGCTGTACTCAATGGGATAAACATATTTCCTGCTGAGGTTTTCCATATTGCAGACCGTCCATATGAGCAGTCCCGCCAATATTATCAAAAGAAAGCCGCCAAGCTTTTTAAGCATTGTAGTACTCCTTGACCTTTTCTGCAACCTCCTCCGCCTTTTCGATAAGCTCGCTGACGGATCTGTTGTTCTTTATTATAAAATCGGAATGGTTTATGAAAAATTCCTCGGTGTGCTGGGACGAAAACCTCTCCTTTATCTGCTCGTCGGTAAGACCGTCCCTTGCGGCGATCCTCTCCGTCCGAAGCTTTTCGGGAGCGGTAACGCTTATGATAAGGTCGCAGAAATCGTCCGCTCTGCTCTCAAAAAGCGTGGGAGCGTCGATAAGCACGTATTTTCTTCCCTCGTCTCCGTACCGGTTTATCATTTTCAGTATTTCCGAAGTTATGTACGGATAGCTGATCGCATTGAGCTGTGTAAGCTTTTCACGGTCGCCGAACACAATGTCCGCAAGCTTCTGCCTGTTCAGACTTCCGTCCCCGTTCAAGATATCGTCTCCGAAGCATTCGGCTGCCTCCGCAAGGCATGACGAGCCCTTTTCCATAACAGACCGCGCTATCTTATCCGCGTTGATTATCGCAAAGCCCTTTTCGTCGAACACCTTGCATACCGTGGTTTTTCCCGCGCCGCTCTGCCCTGTCAGACCAATTACAGCCGCACCGGCTGACTCGCTCATATTTTCCATTCCTTTCATGTTTCGGTTTTGTCAAAAGAATAAGTCACAAAGTTTTGTTACAGCTTGATTGTCTCAAATCCCGCCGCTCTCAGCAGACGGTTATAGACCGCAAGTCCCACGCCCTCCGTTGATGGCATACGCGCGTAGACCTGCTCCGCGCCGATATCGTCAAGCTTTCTCAGGACGGCAAAAAGCCTCGCCGCCTGCTCCTCGGAGGTGTCTCCGTAGGCAATGCAGGGTATCATGCACCTGTCCGCTTCGCTTCCGAAAAGCATAGCGCACACGCCGTTCCCAACCTGATGATTTACATAATCGAGGTACTGCTCCTCGCTGCCGTCCACTATCACAACGTTCGCTTTCGGCGAATAGTGCTTATACTTCATTCCGGGGGAAAGCACCTTCTCCCCCTCTGCGGCGGCTTCGGTAATGTGCCTGTCATGTATGACCTCCGCCAATTCGGACAGCTCCTCCGACGAAACAAATCCCGGTCTCAGTATCCTCACCGCGTCTCCCTCAAAGGAGATCACCGTGCTTTCCACACCTACTGGACAGCTTCCGCCGTCCACGACCGCGGGGATACGCCCATTCATGTCCGCCATAACGTGGGCGGCTTCTGTGGGACTTGGACTTCCCGAAAGATTTGCCGATGGAGCGGCAAGCGCCTTTCCGCTGTATCTTATAAGACTTCTTGCCGCCTTATGGCAGGGCATTCTTATCCCCACCGTATTAAGTCCCGCACTTGTTATGTCGGGAATTTTTTCCTTTTTCGGCAGGACCATAGTCAGCGGTCCTGGCCAGAATTTTTCCGCAAGCCTGTAGGCGATAGCGGGAATACTGTGCGCGTATTCATCAAGCTGCGCAATATCCGCAATATGAACGATAAGCGGGTTATCCTGCGGTCTGCCCTTTGCGGCAAAAATCCTCTCCACCGCGCGGGGATTTTCAGCGTCTGCGGCAAGCCCGTACACTGTTTCAGTCGGCATACCAACTATCTCGCCGCGGGCAAGAAGTCCCGCCGCATAGCGAAGCTCCTCCTCGGAGGTTCCCAAAAGCTTTGTACTGTAGTCCACTTATGCGTCCTCCTGAGTAAGCTGTGCCGACAGCTTCGCCGCCTGATCCGCGGTGGCAAGAGCATCTATTACCTCGTCCAGACTGCCGTTTAAAATACTTTCAAGCCGATACAGCGTAAGACCGATCCTGTGGTCGGTAACGCGGCTTTCGGGGAAATTGTAAGTCCTGATACGCTCGGAACGGTTTCCCGTACCGACCTGAGATTTTCTTTCCGAAGCTATCTTGTCGTTCTGTTCCTCCAGCAAAGCCTCGTACAGCCTTGACCGCAGTATCTTCATAGCCTTGTCCTTGTTTTTGTGCTGGCTGCGTTCGTCCTGACATTCAACCACAACGCCTGTGGGAAGATGTGTTATACGAACGGCGGATTCGGTCTTGTTGATGTGCTGACCGCCTGCACCCGAAGCGCGGAACACGTCTATCTTCAAATCTGTTGGAGCGATCTCCAGCTCCACCTCGTCAGCCTCCGCAAGCACTGCAACCGTTACCGTGGAGGTGTGAATGCGTCCCTGAGATTCGGTTTCGGGAACTCTCTGAACACGGTGTACACCGCTTTCATACTTGAAGCGGGAGTACGCGCCGTCGCCCTCCACCGAGAAGCTTACCTCCTTGAAGCCGCCAAGCTCGGTCTCGTTAGCGTTGAGTATCTCGGTTTTCCAGCGGCGAGCCTCGGCGTACATGGTGTACATACGGTAAAGCGAACCCGCAAAAAGCGAAGCCTCCTCGCCGCCTGCGCCGCCGCGTATCTCTATGATAACGTTCTTGTCGTCGTTGGGGTCTTTGGGAAGCAGCAGTATCTTCAGCTCTTCGTTAAGCGTTTCCAGAGCCTCCCTGCTCTCGTCAAATTCAAGCTGGGCAAGCTCTTTCATTTCCTTGTCGCCGCCCGCCTCGTCCAGAAGCTCTTTCGCGTCCTCCATGGTCTTTTTGCACCTGACATACTCGCGGTACTTCTCCACAACGGGCGTAAGGTTCTTGTATTCTTTCATCAGAGACGCGTAAAGCTTGTTGTCGCCGATAACTTCGGGGTCTGTAAGCTTATTGCTGATCTCCTCGTATTTCTGCTCTGTGAGCTTTAATTTTTCAAACATTGGGATATTCCTCCTGTACTAAAATTCCATTAAAGCGTACAGAATAGCTAAACTTCCCCGTCGTCCGACCGTTCCACGGACTTGATATTTTTTTCTATCTTGCTTCTTGGTATCATAAACTCGTGTCCGCACCCGTCACACCGAAGCTTGAAATCCATGCCAGATCTCAGCACAAGCATACGTGAGCTTCCGCAGGGGTGTTTCTTTTTCATTATCAGAATATCATTCGGGCGAACGTCCATAAAAATTTCCTTTCAAACAGTTAAGAAATCAAAGTATATTATACCACATTTTACCGTGCAAAGGCAATTATTTTCTGCAATATTTTCAGAAAATTAAAACAAACTATACAAAGACGTGAAAAATACGCTGAAAAATCAGCGATATGCACAAATTATCCCAAAAGAAAGGTAAACCGTCCATGAAAATAATTGCAAGCTTCGACTCCCCCGACAGCGCGGATTTCGCCGCGGGAGCCGTAAAAAGAGCCATATCTCCGCTTTCGACCATTTCGACAAAGGAACGTTATCCCTCCTACGGAAATATCGGTCTTAACGTTTTTTCTGCCTATAACGTGGTTTCCACAACGCCGACCTACTCCATGCCCATCTATACTCCCTCGGAATTTTCCCTCAGCCAAGACCTCAGCAGGCAGGCTGACTATCTTCACAACGACCATATCCTCGAAGTAGTCTGCCGCAAGGAGGACTATCCTGTCGTGTCAAAAATTATTATCGCCCACGGCGGCAGAAACATTTCCAAATTATAGAATATCCCTTTTGACCTCCGCATAAGATTGAAAAGCGGATACAATTCAATCAAAACTCGGGAGGTACAAAATGAGTAATTACTATCCGGAGGGCGCGCTTTTCATGTCGCCCGACAATCAGAACAGCATAAAATCAATTTTCGCTTTGCAGGAGGCTATGGCTCAGGAGAAAATACTCGAAGCGCGGGTAACGATGTGCGACAGCGACCATAATCTCCATGTGGAATTTCCCTGCGCAGGCTCCGGGGGCAGTGCGGTCTGCGCGGGAATAATCCCTCACGACGAGGGCGCTCTCGGAATTGCCGACGGTACCACAAAGGATATCGCCCTTATCACAAGGGTCAACAAGCCCGTCTGCTTCAAGATAAAGCAGATACGGAAAAACGATTCGGGAAGCTATACCGCTATTCTGTCCCGCCGTGAAGTTCAGCAGGAATGCATGGAGAATTTCATTTCCCGCCTTTCTCCGGGGGACATAATCCCTGCCCGCGTCACTCATCTCGAACAGTTCGGCGCGTTTGTGGACATAGGCTGCGGCATACCGTCCCTGATACCGATAGACGCCATCTCCGTTTCAAGGATATCCCACCCCTCCGACCGTTTTCAGGCGGGACAGGATATCCACGTTATCATCAAGGAGGTAAGCGGCGGCAGGGTATGGCTCTCCCACAAGGAACTTCTCGGCACTTGGGAGGAAAACGCCGCCCGCTTCAACTACGGCGAAACAGTTTCGGGAATAATCCGAAGCGTGGAGGATTACGGTATCTTCGTGGAGCTTGCGCCCAATCTTGCGGGACTTGCCGAGCCGAAAGATGGCGTGTCCGTGGGGCAGAACGCAAGCGTTTACATAAAAGCGCTTATCCCCGAAAAAATGAAGGTCAAGCTTATTATTGTGGACGTTTTCAGCGGAGCGCATATTCACCGTCCCCCCGAATATTTTATTACCGAGGGACGGCTGTCATACTGGAAATATTCTCCCGACCAGTCCTCAAAGATTATCGAGAGCCGCTTTTAAATTCTATATGGGACCGGTCTCCCGTCACGCCGAATTTTGTTTTGAGATAAACGGGCGGGGAAAAGGCAGAGCCTTTATCCTTTCCGTCATACTTTGACAGTAAGAATAATTCTCTGCCGAGACGAAAGATACTTCTGTATCGCTATTCGCCTAACCCCGCCCCCGCAATCATTTTTTTATTTTTTCCCAGTACTGCTTTGCCGCCTGTTCGGTCTTGTTATCGCCGTACTCATAGTACACCCTGTCCTTGATAGGATCCGGAAGATACTGCTGCTCCACATAATGGTTCGGGAAATTGTGCGGATACAGATAATGCTGTCCCTTGACCGCAGCTCCCTCGCCGTCAAAATGCTTGTTTTGCAGATGGCGTGGGAAATCTCCGCACTCCCGTGTGCGGACGTCCTCTAAAGCCGCGTCGATCGCGTTTATTCCCGAATTGGATTTTGGCGCGGTGGCAAGCAGGATTACAGCGTCTCCCAGCGGAAGCCGCGCTTCGGGCAGACCCAGCTGCATCGCGCTGTCAACGCACGCTTTAACAATAGGTATAGCCTGCGGATAGGCAAGACCGATATCCTCGGCGGCAATGACAAGCAGCCGCCTTGACAGGGAAATAATGTCCCCCGCCTCGATAAGTCTTGCCGCATAGTGGAGGGCGGCGTTCTCGTCCGAGCCGCGTATGGACTTCTGCAAAGCCGATAAAATATCATAGTGGGAATCGCCGTCGCGGTCGTAGCGCATATTGCTGCGCTGCGTCAAAGCCTCGGCGGTCTCTTTTTTTATGACGATCTCCCCCGCTCCGCTTGCCGCCGACAGAACGCACAGCTCCGCGGTGTTTATGGACTTCCGCACGTCTCCGCCGCAGCCGCGGGCAATATGCTCTACCGCGCCTTTTTCCACCTTAACCTTTATGCCAAGCTCGTCCGCGGCGATACGAAATGCTCTGCTGATCGCCGGGACAAGCTCCTCGGCGGTTATGGGCTTGAACTCGAACACCGTGGAACGGCTGATTATTGCGTTATAGACGTAAAAATAGGGATTTTCCGTTGTTGAAGCAATAAGGGTTATCTGCCCGTTTTCAATGTATTCAAGCAGGGACTGCTGCTGTTTTTTGTTCAGGTACTGTATCTCGTCCAGATAGAGCAGTACGCCGTTCACGCCGTCAAGCGTGTTTGTGTCGGCGATAACGTCCTTGATGTCGGAAATGGACGCGGACGTGCCGTTCAGCTTATGGAGCTTCATATGGGTATTTTCGGCAATAATGCGCGCAACCGTGGTTTTTCCCACACCTGAGCTTCCGTAAAAGATCATATTGGGTATCTGTCCGTTTTCGATAATTCTGCGCAAAGGCTTTCCCTCGCCCAGAATGTGGGACTGTCCCACAACGTCGTCAAGAGTTTTCGGACGTATTCTGTCCGCAAGAGGCGCGTTCATATCAACACTCCTACTTAAGAATTAAAGCTATGTACGCAGGCGACATACAATTAAGCTCCTTATACATATCAAGAATAGTTTTGACGTTATTGTTGTTATGGGCAAAAAAGCGGTCTATATACGCCAGACTGGCTTTAAAATCATGTTCAGGATCCGTTGTGATCTTAAAAGATATTTTTATATCCCTGACCGCCTCGGCAGTCTTACCGCTGCCCGTGACCACAGGAGTTACCTCGACTTGTGAATCGTTATTATTTATGAATACCGCTGCCGCCGTAAGCTTTACCGATGCGATAGCTGCAGCATAATAACAATAATTTTCAAAAATGCTGTAATCCCTGCTCCTGAACGGCATGTTCAGCTCCAACAGTAAATTTAACGCAATATTTCTGAGCGCAAAAGGTCTTTCGGCAAATGCCGCGTTAAATTTTCTCATGCCCTCATCGTATTTGTCGGCAATTAATGCGCCGTTTCCGCTGAGAAGATTTATCATTTTTGACTTTAAAACGATGTCGTCAATCTTTTTGGCAAAACCAAGCTTTACCGCATAATTCGGTTTAAGGTTTTCAAGCTTTTCCGTCTGCTTCGGGTCTTTAAGTATTTTTTTTAGAAAAGCTATCCTTTCGGGTATCAAATCTGCTCCTCCGGCGCTTGCACACTTGGCAAGATCCTGTGCAGCTACCGCTCCAAGCGTTACAGAAGTCTCAAGGCTGCGGGATTCATCGGAAATTATTTCATAGAAAAACTCCGAAATCTGATTACGGTATCTAAGTTCAGGACGGATCAAAATATCCGCTTTGCTGTCAAAGCTCACCTTTTCTACTTTTTTGCTTACACGATCATAATTTTCAAGCATCATACAATCCTTATCATTGCAAAGAGTGTCTAAAACCTTATAGCAGGAAAGATAACAGTAATTTGCCGCGGTATTTTCGCTTAAAAAAGAACTCCTCGGATAAATCGTACAAACATTGGAAAGATATTCTTCTCCCAGTTCGCGCTGGATCGAACAGAAATCATCATCGGTCAAAAACGGGCAGCGTTTTTTGCTGTCCATTATGATTCTGAACATTCCCGGTTTATTTTCTATCGGTCTGAAAGAGTTGTCAACAAGATTTCTCAGCTGCTCGGAACATTCCGCATTTTTTAGCTTTTCGATCTCCGGTTCCGTCCAATACACATCCCACATGACACAACAGCTCATCGGACAGCTTCCGCCCATACATTGAAAATCATTATAATAACGCGGCTGTCTGAAAAAACGCGGATTAATTTTATTCCCGCCCATTAAAATCACTCCTAAAAAAGCAAGAGGAACAGGCTAAGCCTTTACACTTGATCTTGCCTGCCCAAACCTCTTGCCATACTTATCAATTATTCGTAAAGAGGATACTTAGCACATATCTCATTTACTCCCGCTCTGATCTCGTCAGCCTTGCCCTCGAAGTCCTTAGCGGTAAGGTAGATATACTCTGCGATCTTGTCCATTTCCGCAACGCCCAGACCGCGGCTGGTCACCGCAGGAGTACCTATTCTTACGCCGCTTGTGATGAACGGGCTCTGCGGGTCGTTGGGGATAGCGTTTTTGTTTACGGTGATGTAAACCTCGTCCAGACGGTGTTCAAGCTCCTTGCCCGTAATGTCGAAGGGGCGGAGGTCAACCAGCATAAGGTGATTGTCGGTAACACACGAAACAAGATTGAAGCCTCTGTCTGACAGCACCTTGGCAAGCCCCTGCGCATACTCG
>CAMWVO010000034.1 GCA_947177695.1 uncultured Clostridia bacterium | reverse complement strand
CATATGAAGATCAGCAAAATTTTCTGCGGCGCTCTTGCCGCTCTTATGACGCTTTCTCTCGCAGGCTGCGGCGGAGAAAAGAAAACCACTCTCGTTATGGCTACCAACGCGGAGTTCCCCCCCTATGAGTACCGCGAGGGCAATGAGATCGTAGGCATCGACGCCGAGATCGCAAAGGCTATTGCCGAAGATATGGGTATGACACTTGTTATCGAGGATATGCAGTTCGATTCCATCATTGCTGCGGTTCAGTCGGGAAAAGCCGATATCGGCGTTGCGGGCATGACCGTTGACGAGGACAGGCTTAAAAACGTTGACTTTTCCGACCCCTATACCACTGCCGCTCAGGTAGTTATCATCAAGGAGGGTTCGTCTGTAGCTTCTCCCGCCGACCTTGTTGGCAAAAAGGTAGGCGTTCAGCTGGGAACAACCGGCGACATCTTTGCCGAGGATATCGAGGACGCTGAAATAGAGCGTTTCAACAAGGGCTTCGAGGCTGTTCAGTCCCTGCTTCAGGACAAGGTTGACGCCGTTATCATCGACCGTGAGCCCGCAAAGGTATTCGTTTCCCAGAACGAGGGACTTGCCATACTTGACGAGGAGTTCACGCTGGAGGATTACGCAATTGCCGTTGCAAAGGGCAATACCGAGCTTCTGGATCAGATCAACGCTTCCCTTGCAAAGCTGAAAAGCTCCGGCAAGCTTCAGGAAATTATTGACAAGTATATCAGCGCAGACTGATATCTGCAAACGTGAAAGGATCTATTTATGTCGGACTGGCTGAAAGAATTTGCTAACAGATTTTATCTTAATTTTATCAAGGACGAACGCTGGCACTACATAACCCGCGGTCTCCGAACCACTGCGCTGATAACCGTATTTGCGCTGATACTGGGCGTTGCGCTGGGCTTTATTGTGGCGATAATACGTTCCGCCCACGACAAGACGGGTAAGCTTAAGATCGCCAACTTTATCTGCCGCGTTTATCTTACCGTTATCCGCGGCACTCCAGTGGTTGTACAGCTCCTTATTATATATTACGGCATATTCGCTTCGGTTGCAATAGAGAAAATGATCGTTGCGGTTATCGCTTTCGGAGTTAACTCAGGGGCATATGTTGCGGAAATTGTACGGAGCGGAATAATGTCCATAGACAAGGGACAGCTCGAAGCGGGGCGCAGCTTGGGCTTCAGCTATGCCCAGACTATGATCTATATCATTATCCCGCAAGCGTTCAAGAATGTTCTGCCCGCGCTGGGAAACGAGCTTATCGTGCTTCTTAAAGAGACCTCGGTTTCTGGCTATATTGCCATGGAGGACCTTACCAAGGGCGGCGATATCATACGAAGCCGTACCTTTGACGCAATGATGCCGCTGCTTGCGGTTGCGGCGATATACCTTACCGTGGTAATACTGCTTGAATTCCTTGTAGGCAGACTGGAGAGGAGGCTGAGGAACAGTGACCACTAATGTGGCTGACGAAAAGGTTCTTATAAGTGTGAACGGTCTGAAAAAGAAGTTCGACGGCATGGAAAACCATGCGCTGAACGGAGTCTCCACGGAGATACGTCAGGGCGAGGTAGTGTTCGTTGTCGGACCGTCGGGGTCGGGCAAAAGTACGTTTCTGCGCTGTCTCAACCTGCTTGAAGAGCCTACAGACGGCACGATCCTTTTCGAGGGCGTGGATATCACCGACAAAAAGAACGATATAAACCTGCACAGACGGAAGATCGGAATGGTTTTCCAGCAGTTCAATCTGTTTCCCCATATGACGGTAATGAGAAATCTTACCATCGCGCCTATGAAGCTTCTTGGACTTTCCAAGGAGGAAGCCGAGAAAAACGCTTCCGAGCTGCTTGAAAGGGTGGGTCTTGCCAACCGTGCGGACGCGTATCCCAACCAGCTTTCTGGCGGTCAGAAGCAGCGTATCGCAATCGTAAGGGCTCTCTGCATGAAGCCTGACGTTATGCTGTTTGACGAGCCTACTTCGGCTCTTGACCCCGAAATGGTGGGCGAGGTACTGAACGTTATGCGTGAGCTTGCCGAGGACAACATGACAATGGTGGTTGTAACTCACGAAATGGCTTTCGCAAAGGAAGTTGCTACACGCATACTGTTCATGGCTGACGGTCAGATCGTGGAGGAAAACCCTCCCGAGGAGTTTTTCAACAATCCCAAAAGCGACCGTCTTAAAAGCTTTCTGAGCAAGATCATCTGACGGACGGCACATAAAAACGCCGCCTTGGGAAATCCTAACTAATAATTATTCGGGCGGCTTGTTGCCGCCCTTGTTTATGAAAAACGGAGGCGCAGAAATGGATTCCGCACAAATTGTCCTTTACCAGATAACGGTAATGTTTATTCTGATATTACTGGGATACTTCCTTTGGAAACGGAAGATATTCACCGAACAGGGCTGCAAGCAGCTTTCGGAGCTGGTGCTGACGGTGGTGTGTCCCGCGCTTATTTTCGTCTCTTTCCAGAAAGAGCTTGAACCGCGGCTTATTCGGGGACTGCTGATCTCCTTCGGACTGTCGGTGCTGTCCCACATTGTTTCCATTGCTTTGGGAATGATATTCTGCGGAAAACGGCGCGGCGGGGACGGCTCTGTGGAACGGTTTGCTGCGGCGTACTCAAACTGCGCCTTTATGGGAATACCCCTTATTGAGGCGGTGTACGGCACTGACGGTATATTCTACCTGACCGCTTATATCGCCGTGTTCAATCTGCTGACGTGGACTCACGGTGTCATGTCAATGACGGAGAAGATGGATCTCAGGTCGGCGGTAAACGCGCTGAAAGCTCCCGCAGTGATTGCAACGGCTGTGGGACTGGCTTTTTTCTTCCTGCAAATAAGGCTTCCGAACATAATAATGCAGCCGCTGAACTATATTTCCTCGCTGAACACTCCACTTGCAATGCTTATTTCGGGAATGACCATCGCCCGCTCGGACGTCCTTGCCGCGCTGAAAAAGCCGGGAATTTACCTTACGGGACTTATAAAGCTTATACTTGCGCCCCTTGCGGTCGCGTTGATAATGTCTCCCATGGGCATAGAACCGATCATCGCGGACACTATCATAATCTCCACCGCCTGTCCCACGGCTACCATGACGATAATGTTCGCATCAAGGTACGAAAAGAACTCGGTTTACGCCGCGGAAATATTTGCGGTATCCACCATTGCCTCGGCTGTAACTATACCGCTGGTGCTTCTGGTGTCCTCTCTGCTGTAATACTACTGTAAATCTGCTCAGAAAATTTGCGCTTTTGGGTTGTAAATCGGTCATTTTAACGTATTTTAGCGTTTTATAGGGACGTTCGCTTGACGCAGACAGGTTTATTTGTTATAATTAAAAGGTTAAATGTTATCCTGAAGCGACCCGTTTTGCGGGTATCAAATTATTACAAAGCGAATACAATTTATCTACAAATTGTCTAAAGCAATTGACTTTTTGTCTGTTTGCTGTTATACTTTCAGAGGATAATACAGACAGACGGACTTAATGAAGATAATGAAATACATTGCATACAATAAGGAGACAGTCAATTCGCGGCTTTGCCGCATGGAAAGGAGCAAGAGACTATGGAGCGTTTTAATCTGTGCTACGGCTGCATGAATCCGCTCGGCGAGGACGCCGAGATTTGTCCTGACTGCGGATACCGCGTCGGAGCGCCTCACCTCCCGTCTTATCTTGCACCGGGCGTTACTCTTAACGACAGATATCTGGTAGGAAAGCTCAAATCCTACAACGGCGAAAGCGCGTGCTATATTGCGTTCGACAAGATCACCGAAAGCAAGGTGCTTATAAAGGAATATATGCCCGATACCCTCTGCACCCGCGAAAAGGGTTCGTCGGTAATAAAGGTCAACCCCGACAGTATGCCCCAGTACAAAACATTTCTTTCGGAGTTTGTGGAGCTTAACAAGGTGCTGTCTAAAATGCGCACCCTTAACCACATCAACGCCGCGATAGATATGTTCGGCGACAACAATACCGCCTATGTGGTATTCAGCTGGCTGGACGGCATGACTATGAGTGAGTACCTGAGAATGAACGCGGGCGAGCTTTCATGGGAGGAAGTCAAGAAGCTGTTCCCTCCTATCTTTACCACGCTTTCTCTCGTTCACAACGCGGGACTTGTCCACAGGGGCATCTCCCCCGAAAACATAATCGTTACCGACAAGGGCGAGCTGAAGCTGACGGGCTTCTGCATTGCGGACGCAAGAACTGCCAATACCGAGCTTGCTTCCGAGCTGTACAACGGCTATGCCGCTCCCGAGCAGTACAATTCCAGCAACTGGCAGGGCACCTGGACGGACGTTTACGGCATTTCCGCCCTGCTTTACAGAATACTTACGGGAGTAGTCCCCACCGAAGCCACAAGCAGGCTTTCCAGCGATAATCTTATCGAACCTGCGGGACTTAACCGAAATATTCCCTCCAACGTTTCAAAGGTCATTATGAACGGTCTTAACCTCAGCGGGGAAATGCGTATCCAGACCATTACCGAGCTTGTGACACAGCTTTTCGAGCAGCCCGAATACGGCTCGAAGAGGCTGTCATCCTCAAGCACGCAGACCATATCCATTCCCAGACAGAGCACAGCGGTGCGTTCTCACAGCGGCAGCCGCGGCAAATCAGCCGCAGAGCCTATCAGCAGACACCGCCTGTTCGTACTTATAATGGCTGTTATCCTTATTGTGGGACTGTTTTTCCTCGGTATGATAATGATAATCTCCCTGGACGACAACAGCAGTTCTTTCGGCACTCCCGACTCCGGTCTTGCTGCAATATCCGATACCGGGGGACTTACGGGAGAGACCACAACTTTGTCCGCTCCCGCGCCTATGGAGCAGACTACCACTACTGCGGCTACAACTGCTGCGGATAACGGCATTGTGTACGTCATGAATGATATCACTGGAAAAAGCTACGACCTTATAAGCAAGTCGGACGCCAACAGCAGTCTTGTATTCAAGCCTGAGTACGAGTATAACGACGAATTCGGCAAGGGACTTATTTTCTACCAGTCCATACCCAAAAATGAGACCTATAAGGACGGCACGGAGATACTGGTTAAAGTCAGCCTCGGACCGAAATATATTGAAATTCCCGATTATCTTGCGCTGTCCAAAAAGGACTACTTTGCAAAGCTTAACGAGCTGGGCATAAAGTACGAGGAGCAGGAGCTTGAAACGGAGGATACTCTGGAGGGCTACGTTGCCAAAACAAGCAAGGAGCCGGGTGAAAAGATAGACGTTGAGGCGGGCGAAACGCTTACGGTATATGTGGCGAAAAATCCTCCCAAGCCCGAACCTACCGAGACGGAGACAGAAGCGGCGCCTCCTCCGCTTATCGAGGAAGATCCCTTCGAGGGCTTTATCCCGCCTTTCCCCGAGGACGAGGATATCATCATCACAATTTACGATTGATTGAGGAAACGGAATGAACGAGCTTATTACAAGGCTTGCTGTGATCACGGTTTGCGTGATCGTTCTGGCGGCGGCGGTTATTTTCATAATTGCGGGCAGGGGCAGGGATAATTCTGTCCCCGACGGCGAAAGCGTCTCCGAAAGCCTTTTTTCGGAGGGAACCGAGGAAGCTCTGCCTGCAACCGTTTCCGTTACCCTTTCGGAATCCCGCACCGTGACTGTTTCCACGACAGGAACTTCCGGTACGGAGACTTCTCCCGAGGTCGAAGATGCCGAGGCTTCCGATACCGATGTTACCTCTGTCAGCAGGACTATCATCACCAGCCGCGTCCGCAAGGAGTATGACAACAATTCGGTCTATATCGATATGGAGAACATTTTGCAGCTTCCCGAACTTCCGGTTGGCTGCGAGATAACCGCGCTGACCATTCTGCTCAGGCACTGCGGCTTTAACGCGGACAAGACCGACCTTGCGAGAAATTATCTTCCCGTAAGCTGGGGCAACGCCCGCTACGAGGACGGAAAAACCTATAAGGACAGCTTTTTCGATTACTTTATCGGAGACCCGTTCAGCCGCGGCTACGGCTGTTTCGCGCCCGCTATCGAAAAGGCTGCCAATTCATACATAGCCGACCACGGCGGCGGATTTACCGTGAAAAATATTTCAGGCTCTCACCCAGACGTGCTTTACGACTATCTGGCGGCGGACGTGCCCGTCCTGTGCTGGGCGACTGACGGAATGATCGAGCCCGAATTCTACGAGACATGGTACGACAACGCCACAGGCGAGCAGCTTGACTGGTATCTGAACGAGCACTGCTTTGTGCTGGCAGGCTTCAACATGAGCGCGGACTTAGTAACTCTCAACGACCCCATGAAAGGCATTATCGACTACAATATAAATCGGTTTGAAACGCGGTACGACCAGATGCACCGTCAGGCTATCGTTATAATTCCCGACGGCACGGGAAGTCCCGTTACGACCCGTTCGGAGAACGCGGAAACACAAGTCCCCGAAACGCAGGTCTCCGAACCCGACGCTGTTACGGAAACCTCGGAGGACGATTTCTGGAACAGCAATGCTGAGGAAACGATATGGGGCGCGGAAGAATTAACAAAGGTCGATCAATAAAATGCATAGAATTTTTATCGCCGAGGACGATTCGGTAATTGCAAACGCGGTGAAAAATTACCTTGAGGGCTGGGGCTACGAAGTTTTGACCGCTGAAGATTTCAGAAATATTATCGGGGAATTTTCGGAGTTTTCCCCTCACCTTGTGCTGATGGACATAGGTCTGCCATTTTACAACGGGTTTTACTGGTGCGCGGAGATACGCAAAATCTCACAGGTTCCCGTGGTGTTTCTATCCTCGGCTTCGGACAATATGAACATCATTATGGCTATGGACATGGGCGGGGACGATTTTATCCCCAAGCCCTTTGATCTTACGGTGCTTCTGGCGAAGATAAAGGCGATACTCCGCAGGACTTACGATTTCGGAAACGCTCCCGAAACGATAGAACACAAGGGCGCGGTACTGAACATTTCGGACGCGTCAATGACCTACAGCGGTGAAAAGCTGGAGCTTACCAAAAACGAATACAGGATACTGCTTACCCTTATGGAAAACAAAGGAAAGGTGGTAAGCAGGGAAGAACTTATGAACAGACTGTGGGAGACCGACTGCTATGTGGACGAAAACACGCTCACGGTAAATGTTTCCAGACTTAGGAAAAAGCTGGAGCGGTACGGTCTGGAGGATTTTATCGTTACAAAGGCGGGCATGGGCTATATCATCGGCTGAGGGAGTGATCGTATGCTGTGGGACTATATCAGGTCGCGCCGCGTGACTTTAGCGGTGTGGGCGATCGTCTGCGTCCTGTTTGCGGCTGTGTTTGCGCTTTATTCGCTTCCGCTGAAAGCCGTTCTGTACGGCGCGGCGGTAAGCGGCTTTTTCGGACTGACCGCTGCGGCGGTTGATTTTCTATACTACAGAAGAAAACGTCTGCGGCTGAAAAAGCTTGCGGACGAAATTATTTACACTATAGACGGTCTGCCGTCGCCGGTGTACGGTATCGAGGAGGATTACTGCGAGCTTGTAAGGATACTGTACGAAAATATGCGCTGCGTCTGGGACGAAATGTCTGAAAAATACTCGGACATGACCGAATACTACACCATCTGGGCGCACCAGATAAAAACTCCCATTGCGGCTATGGGACTTATTTTGCAGGAAGCAGGGCAATCGGACGAGCTAAACAGGGAACAAAATATAGCGCTATGCCGCGAGCAAAATCTCGCGCTGCGCCGCGAGCTATCCGACAATCTGCAAAGGATAGAGCAGTACGCGGAAATGGTGATGTGTTATCTGCGGCTTGACTCGGACAGCACGGACTACGTGATAAAGGAATACGATCTGGACGGAATTGTCAGACAGGCGGTGAGGAAATTCTCGCGGCAGTTTATCCGCAAAAAGCTGAGCCTTACCTACGAGCCGTTACGGAAAACCGTCCTTACCGACGAGAAATGGCTTCTGTTCGTTATCGAGCAGGTCATATCAAATGCGGTGAAGTACACAAAAACAGGCGGCGCGGAGATATACTGTGAAGAGCCGCTCACCCTTTGTATCCGCGACACGGGTATCGGAGCGGCTTCCGAGGACTTGCCGAGGCTGTTCGAGAAGGGCTACACGGGCTGCAACGGCAGGCTTGATAAAAAAGCCAGCGGCATAGGTCTGTACCTGTGCAAACGGATATGCACAAAACTTGGACACGGTATTTCCGCGGAGAACGCTCCTGGCGGCGGGCTGATAATCAAGCTGAACCTTGAAACGAAGCAGACCGAACACGAATAGTATTACAAAAATGTAAGATTTGAGAGGGAAAATGTAAGCCGAAGCTATGGCGGACATTTTCCCTTTCGGTTATACTAAGTACAGAAACAAAAACGGAAGGAGAACTTTTATGCCTGTGCTTGAAGTAAAAAATGTCAAAAAAGTATACACACAGCGCCTCGGCTCAAACAAGGTGGAGGCTCTGAAAAACGTCACGTTCACCGCCGAGAGGGGAGAGTACATCGCCATCATGGGGGAGAGCGGGTCGGGAAAGACCACGCTGCTGAACATTTTAGCGGCTCTCGACAAGCCTACCGGAGGAAACGTTGTTCTGGACGGAACGGATTTTTCCAGAATAAAGGAAAAGGACGCCGCCGCTTTCAGGCGGAACAATCTGGGCTTTGTCTTTCAGGACTTCAATCTGCTGGACACCTTTACCGTACGCGACAATATCCTGCTTCCGCTTGTGCTTGCGGGGACGGGCTATAAGGAAATGTCCCGAAAGCTTGAAGCCGCCGCGGAAAAGCTTGGGATTACAATGCTGCTTGACAAGTACCCCTACGAAATTTCGGGAGGTCAGAAGCAGCGCACCGCCGCCGCAAGAGCAATGATAACCGACCCGAAAATGCTCCTTGCAGACGAGCCTACGGGTGCGCTTGATTCCAAAGCCGCTGATGAGCTTCTGTCGCTGTTCTCAAAGCTTAACGCCGAGGGACAGACTATACTTATGGTTACCCACTCCGTAAAAGCCGCAAGCCGCGCAAACCGCGTCCTGTTCATCAAGGACGGGGAGGTTTTCCATCAAATTTACAGAGGCGACTGCGGAAACGACGAGCTTTACAAGCGGATCTCCGATACCCTTACATTAATTTCGTCTGGAAACGACATTTAAAAATCAAAGATTTTTAAATGTCGCTGCGAGTTTTACTTTTCGGGCTGTCGCCCGAAATTTCCGAGCCGAACAAGTTCGTCTCGGAAACCGCAAAACTCAGAAAGGATTGATTTCACAATGACTACATTTCTCTACCCCAAGCTTGCGGCCGGCGGAATAAAGAAAAACTACCGCATATATCTGCCGTACCTGTTCGCCTGCGCGGGAATGGTAATGATGTTCTACATCACCTCGTTCCTGTCGGTAAGCCGTTTCGTGTCGGAAATGCGCGGCGGCGAAATAATGCAGACCCTGCTTATGCTGGGCTGCTGGGTACTGGCTGTATTTTCGTCTATATTCCTGTTCTACACAAATTCGTTCCTGATAAGGCGCAGGAAAACCGAGTTCGGTCTCTATAATGTCCTCGGCATGGGAAAACGCAACATTGCCCGTATTCTGGTCTGGGAGACCCTTATCGTGTATGTTCTTGCGGAGGCTATCGGTCTGGGCTGCGGCATATTATTCTCAAAGTTTGCAGAGCTTCTGCTGACAAAAATGCTGGGAAACGAAGCCTCCTACAGCTTCACCGTCGAACCGAAAGCTATAACCGACTCGCTTATTTTCTACGCGGTAATATTCCTGCTGATACTGATAAGCGCTTTGCGGCAGATACATCTGTCCAATCCCGTGGAGCTTCTCCACAGTGAAAATGCGGGAGAAAAGCCTCCGAAAGCAAACTGGTTTCTTGCAGTCGTCGGAGCAATACTGCTGGGTATTTCCTACTACATGGCGGTAACTATCGAAAGCCCGCTTGCGGCGATATTCACGTTCTTTGCAGCGGTACTCATGGTTATAATTGCGACCTATCTGCTGTTTATAGCGGGCTCAGTAGTGATGTGCAAAATGCTCCAGCGGAACAAAAAATACTACTACAAGACCAACCATTTCGTTTCGGTATCTCAAATGACCTACCGCATGAAGCGGAACGGCGCGGGACTTGCTTCAATATGCATTCTTGCAACAATGCTGCTGGTAACGCTTTCCTCCACAACCTGCCTTTTTGTGGGAATGAACGATATGCTCCGTCAGCGTTATCCCCGCAATATCAT
>CAMWVO010000033.1 GCA_947177695.1 uncultured Clostridia bacterium | reverse complement strand
AATCCAAAAACACCAACTCCTCTGCGGATCAACAATCAGATTTTATGAAAGAACTGAAAAAAGTAGAAAATTACATAAAAGATGAGGATAAATACAATAAGTTGCTCAACAAGTTGGATAAAGCATATGCGGCTTGCATTAATAATAAATCTTGCACCAAATTTAACCAATTCGCCAAAACTCTTATTGATATAACTTACAGCGGTGTATACAACCAAGAATCTGAATATTCCACAACAGCGTTTAAAGGTTCTCTATACTATTGCATGAAACTTGACATATACAACGCCCACGCTTTACGCAAAAATGATGTATTAAAAGGTATTACAGAAAATAGAAATAAAGAAGACCTTGAGAAACTATATGATACACTTTGTGAATTTTTGGAATTAATTTCAATTAACCCAATAATCAAGTACATTATGCTTTTTAGCAGTAATTTCCAGTCAAAATATGATATGTCTAATTTGTTGCGTTTCTTGCCAAATATTTACATTCTATTTAATGCGCAAGATTATACATTTATTCCCAGTTTAAATGGGATTGTAAAGTATATATTATTTAAAAATCAAGCTTATGTGCTGTATTGTGATGAGCTATTCAAATTTGACATTGAATTCTTTACAATATGCTTACAAATTCCCGTCACAGGTAAATTTAAAGATGATTTTAATAATATGATAGATATTATGTCTGACGAAATTACACAAAGATGCAAAAATATTTCAAAACCCGAGCCCACTATATACTATACTATTTATAAATTGCCCTCTACAGTTTCAAATAATATGTATAAATTAAGCTTTGATAACAATTGCATCAGCATATCAGAATGCAGCAATACCTTGGAAACAGGCAAAATTGAACCGTTCAGACCAGTATGTATCCAAGACAGTAATGTACTGTTTAAAATAGTCTGCGGTCATAATCCAAATACATTATATAAATATCTTCTTTCTATTGCCATAGATTCTTTGGATTTTGCGCAAATAGACAATATCTCAAAAGCTTTAGCTATGACAATGATCTCGTCAGTTTCAAAACGTCAGATAGCTGTAGTTTCCTGCAATAATGACAATATAGTACAAGCCAAGGAATTTTTTTACCGTCTCATATGTTCCGAAGAAGCCGAAAACACATCTGTAGTTAATAATGACGATGACATAAAACAACTAAATCACAAAAATTTTCGGAATACTTTGAATAAAATCAGCTATACAAAAACACGGGCGTTATTTGTAAATAATTCCAAAGATAATGTTAGCAATGGAACAAAAGAAAAACTGTTGCAAATATTAAGTGAGACAAACGTGCAGATTTTTATTTTTCAAACAACAAAAAATATTGATTATATTCCGGCCGACAGGCTTATCCATATAAATTTGTCTGATTGGAAATTGAAAAATGATATTTCTTGTATTGAATCTGAAGACTTATTATGGGGCAAACTTTATCTTTCCGTATATGGACTTCACTTGATTTTCAGTGAAAGAAACAATAAAAATAAATTCAAGATTAAATATGCTCCCATAGAAAATGAAAGCATATTTGGAGAAATGCCCCAAAGCGAGGTAATAAGAAAAATATCTGAAGAATTTATAACCCGTTGTTTTGTATCTGAAAAGGAAGCCGCGATTCGTAAAAAAGAAAGACGTGCGTATATTGAAAAAATAAAAAAAGAAAATATAAATTGGTCAGATGAAGTTATAAAAAACTTGCTTGAAGAACAGCCTTTATTTTCAACATATGAAAGTGATTTTTTGGAATATGCCAATATTTATTTAGCCACACAATACCCGCAAAGTGAAATTTTCAAATACAAAATCACAAGCAAGACAATAGAAAAATATATAAAAGATAGCTACAGCGAAACATTTCCTTACAGCACATTAAATATTTTATACACAAAGTATCCAGATAGACAACAAGGTTTTAGTATGCTCAGTATAAAGAGCCCATGGACAGAAATCGAAAAACAGTTAAAGGAAACAAATGTAAATAATCCCATCGGTATTGACAAACAAATAGAGCTTCAATTAAGTAATTTAATCGAAGCTCTGCCAAATACAATTGATTTCAGGCATTTGAGCACATATAGTCATGATACACCGCATATTCAATAAACAAATGGTAATTCAGATAAAGATAGCTGATCGTACAGATTATTCACTTACCCTTATTTTCCTATAAAACGTACTCTTACTGATCCCCATTCTCCGCATAAATTCAGTAGCAGAAATCTCTCCATTCTTCCAAAGGGGAAATAACTCCGCCCATAGCTGTTCATCAATGACTATGGGCTTTCTTCCTTTGTACTTTCCTTGCGACTTCGCAACAGCAATACCCTCTTTCTGACGATCAAGCAAGTACCCTCGTTCCAGTTCCGCAACCGCAGCGAATACCGTCAGCATAAATCGTCCCGTAGGCGTAGAAGTATCAATTTTCTCTTTTTGACTGACAAACTCCACGCCTTTCTTTTGCAGAACGTCAATAAGCTCAAGCAAGTCCTTTGTATTCCTTGCAAACCGTGAAATAGCTTCGACCATAACCGTATCACCGTTTCTCACAAAGGACAGCATTTCCCGAAGCTGCGGACGGTCTGCTGACTTTCCAGAAATCTTGTCAATGTAAACTTTTTCAACACCGAGCTGTTTCATAAGAACCTCCTGTCGAGCTGTGTTCTGCTCCGCAGTGGATACACGAACATAACCAACTTTCATCAAAATCATTCCTTTCTCTTGATTTTAAATTTAAAATGTGATATAATAACGCCATAAGGGAGCGACCGAAATGAAATATAAAAATATACCTCGTGAAAATCTTAACAGAAGTCTTATAGCTTCGCTAAATATAGAAGGATTGAATCCATCCACAGAAGCTGTAAATTTAGCTGATCGTGTAATTGACGGAACTCTCTCAAAAGACGAAGCTATTGCACAAATTTGCAGTAAATATAAAATAAATAGTAATTCATTCTCCCAATAGGCTATACTCTAACGGGACACTTTTTTACAGCAAAATTCCGTTCCAATAAAGTCGGTTTCAGCATTTTGGAACGTCCCAAAATAAAGCGTAACCCTATTGGGAATTTCAAAAAATAATCCGCTTGTAACAGTTATTTACAAGCGGATTTTCTTTCAGTATATAAATTCAAAGCTCCGAATTTCATTCAAAATCTGATGCATTGCCGATGGACTGTACAGCATTTCCTCAATCTCAAATTCATCATAACCGAAGTCGATAAGCGTCATAATATCCTCCGGCTCAATACCGAAAAAACGAGCGTATTCAGCCAGTTCCTCTCCGTAAAAATACTCGTCCTCACGAAAATAGCTGCCGTAATAATTATCCCGAAACTCAAATTTCCGCACATCAATTACTCCGTCCGAACTGATTTTCAGAATATCTCCGCACTCAACATTTATCCTTGTGAATTTTGAGATATTCAGCTTTCTCAAAGCATTTTTTAGAATTTCATCGGTACTTGCATAAATATAAAATCCGCCGAATTTGTACAGAGCAATAGGGTTATCACCTTTAACGAAGTACAAATCATTGTGGTCGTTCAACACCGTAAAACAAAACGAACCTCTGACTTTTTCAGCCATATTTTTCAGGCTTGCAAAGTCAAGGGAATTATCTTTCTCTATAAGCTGCACAGCAACATAACTGTCGGTCTGAATGTTGGTTTGCGGCAGTTTTTCGTCCTTTTGCAGAATAAAATCATTGTGCAGGACACCATTGTGTGCAAGAGCAAATTTCATTTTGTCAACGCTGCCGAAAAACGGGTGATTGTTGAAATTAAACCGCTCTGAACCCTGAGTAGTCATTCGGGTATGTCCCATAATTACGTTTGCTTCCGCAGGGATTTTATAGTGAATCTTATGGGCTGGAAGCGGTCTTTTGTAAATATGCAAACCGCTTTTGGTATTATAGGCAATTCCCGTTGCGTCCGTACCGCGAATCTCACATTCCTTTGATAAAACCGCAATAATTCTATTCTTTTCATATGCAGAAAACCGTCCTGCATAGTCGATCAATCCAAATAAACAGCACATTATTCGTCCTCCTCACTTTCCACGGGCTCGTTTACATACAGCCTCCGCTCTTTCAGATATGTAATCAATTCGGGTTCGGAAACACTTGCAACAAAGTCACACCAGTTAAGAGCAGTAAGTTCTTCATCTGTAAGATTTATTGAAATATCACAGATTTTGTTTACTAATTGCAGCGTTGCAATCAACGTGTTGTACTTTAACGTACCGCGGAAAATTCGGAATTCTATTGTATGGTAATTAGTCAGATTTACGCAGGTATAACGTCCCGAATAATTCTTTTTCGCATTGTCGAGAGTAGCTTTGGGATTATCCTTTATTCCATACCTTGCCGCCCATCGTGCAAGCTGACTTTCGTTTCTGCGGGAGAATTTCAAAAGCTCCTGCCAGAATCTTTCTACGAAAAACAGCACCCTTGAAATACGCTCCTCCTGCTCGTCTTTGGTATCTCCGAACGCAGTACGGTTGATATGGATATGCAAACCGCAGGTATTTGTTTTATGGGAACGGTAGCCCATTCCGACTGCTTTTTCCATAACTTCGGGCCACGGCATTTGTGTGGAATGATACTCCAATGTCATAGGGTGTGTTACAATTTCCATGCCGTCACTAAGGCTGCCGTCATGCTTGATGTAAATTTTGCGGCAATTTTCCGAATTTGCAGTTCCGGCAATTTTACCTGCATGGGAATCATCATCTCCACCACCGTCTATTTCAAGCTCAACGCCGAAAAATCTGTTGCCGATGCCATAGAAAATCGGGTCAGGTTTGTAATTATAGTCGTGAATGTATTCGTAATTTTTACGCTCATGATAGCAGTCATGACAGTACGGATATTCATCGTCATCGTCATCGTCAAAATAATATGCGTCGTCGTAGCGGATAGTCCTGCCGCAATGCTCGCAATTTGTGTAGCAATCGTCGTAGCAAGATTGACACAAGGTTATGTTGCAATCTGCTGCATTTTCAGCCCAGATTCTTTCACCGCAGTGTTCGCAGATCACAGTTTCTTCCTCGTAGCATTCGTCGCATAAGTCCTGTCCGTCAAAATGATTTATCTCGTCATCGCTGTAGGTGTAGCCGCAGTGGTCGCATACAAAGCTCATTTTTTAGTTCCTCCCCAAAATAAAAATAGGGCAAGCCGAAAACGACTTGCCCGTAAGTGCTATTAAATTTTAAAATACCGCCTCCTAAAAAATTGACCCATAGCAAACGCTATGGGTCTGGATAGTTTTCAATGATCGAATCAATAACTGCGCATAGGATCTCAGCCACGGAAACGATCATCATGCCGATAATTTTTCTCATGGCTCTTTCAGAAATTTCCTCACTCAAAAGCGAACGGACGGAAAAATCCGATGATGGCTTCAAGCAGCTGCTTGATTGCTTTTAATATTTTTTTCATCATATATCTACCTCCTGTTGTTGATGAAGCTGTGCTTCTCATAGATATAATATATGATTGAGAAATTTTTATCTTACATTTAATATATTGTAATATAACCGCTGTTTACATACCAGTTACAAAGAGACGTGAAAAACATAGGACCTTCAAGTATAAATTTTCAGCAAACAGCACAATACTTAGCGCTGTTTGCTGAAAAATTAAACCGTTTAATTAAAAATCAAGTCGTTGATTTCACCGTATATACCGCTTAAACTATGTAAAAGCTCAATCATTTTGTCATGTTTGCCGCTGCTTAATCCCGTTTTACTTAACAGCTTTGACATAAACTTCTGTTCAAGTTCATCATAGTTATTGTCTGCCAACATCAGTGCGGTAAGCTCCAGAGCAATAATTTTCAATTCGCTTTGTGTGCTGATCTCGATAAGCTTATCAACAGCATGATCAAATTCGTTTTTGCTTTCATACCGAACGGGACTGATCTGCATTTCGGCACAGTACTGATCTAAATATGACTTTTCCTCCTCCGCAAAATCATTATTAGCCTTTGCCGCGTGAATGGAAAGATCGAGAAAAAGTTCTTTTTGCTCATTCGACAGTTTGTTAAGATACATTTAAACCACCCTTTCAAATTTTAAGAAGCTTTAGCATAAACCTTATTTGCTTCCGATTTTGCAGAATCGATATCCCGGTAATTAACCTTATTGGGTTCATCTTCATTATCCGACTTAATAACCAGCTTCACCTGACACATTTTATACAGCAGACTTACCAAAAGAATCGTATTCTCCGTCACGCGTTTATCAGATGAACTAAAAGCGCTCCAATCTGTTTTGCCATCGACCTGAATTATCGTGCGGAGCTTATCCAGATAAAGCCTGTAAATATCGTTGATTTTTTCCAGATGTTCTTTGAATTCATCGGCAGAACTTTTAAGATTGGATAAATACTTGCAAATACCGTCAACCTTTATTTCCGACTGACGCGCCTGGAGATACGCTTCGTCCGCTTTATCCGACAGCTTTGAGCCGGTAATATTAAAAATTACTCCGCCCACAAGCAGTCCTATTCCGGCAGTACTTACGCCAAGCATAGTTGCGCCCAAAGCCATACCGCCTCCGCCTGCTGCAATCGCACCTCCGCCTAACGCCGCCAAAGCTGCGTTTGTTGCCGCCGCTCCGCTCAGAGACGCTATCGCTGTTCCCGTTGACGCAGTGCCCAAAGCCATAACAGCAGCAGTTGTTGCTCCGGCAGCTGCAAATCCTCCCGCCGTTCCTGCCGCTGCTCCCCCAAGTCCGCCGAGAAGCACACCTGCACCTACTGACACGTCCTTCAATTTTTCGGGATCATATTCAGGAATTTTCACTCCGTCAATTTCAATCTCCTTCATATTTGGACGATTTTGAATTTTTTCGATTGCGTCTGAAAACTGCTCAAAGCTTTCCAAAATGGTAAGTTCAAGCTTTCCAAGCTCATCCATAGCGTGTGTCGTCGATTTGTTGTGATCCTCAAATCTTTTCTGACATTTTTCAGCAAGAGCCTTTGCCCGCTTCATGGTATCATTGGCGTCCTTCATCTTTACCGCGCCATGGATTCCGCTGCCGACGCCGGTTACTGCACCGATGCCCGCAGCAATTCCAAGAATTAATGGTAATGGCATTATTTTCTACCTCCTGTTTGATTTTTCAATATATTGCAGACCTCATAGTTAAGCCTGTAATATTCGTCAATTGTGATAATGTCCTTGAAAAAAGCATCATAGCTTTCATCTATACGGCACAGCAAAGGACGGTCATCATAAATACTGCACGTATTGCCTGTCAAGTATCTGCATATACCGTTTCCCGTATCCAGCTCCGCATAAATCGGAGATTTGTCAAGATTGCGGCAGCATTCTCCGCACATATCGCATTTAAACATTATTCAAATACCAACGTGTTGTTTCGGTTGCCCATAAATTCATCGAAATCCCCTGTCCAAGGAATCTTTATACCAAGCTTTTCTGTCATACTTCTTAAAATACGGTTAAGACTTTCATCATTATCGCATTTAAGCAATTCATTTGTAAAGTCAGAGTATACCGATACTTCTGTCTGAAATTTGTCAATGTCTATATCCATTAATTTTGCTGCATAATTTTCAAAGAACTCGGTTTGCTGCTTAATATATGCCAATTCCTTATCAACACCATTATCAAGGCTGTTCAAAAAACCAACAAGATTTTGTACGGTTTTGCTTCTATCCAAGAAAAGAAGCAACGTACAGCTCATAATTCCCGTAACAAGTGAACCAATAAACGTTTGAACAATATCTCCTATTACCGGAATTTGTCCTAAAGCCGTTCCCTCCAAAGCAATGCTGACCATGCTTCCCACAACAATACTTGCCCCTGTCGCAATTATTTTCGTAACTGCCAGCATACGATCTCCAAAAAGATACCCGTCAGGGTTAATAAGCAAAACTTTCGCAGCCTGAACAATTGAAGCATAACTCTGACGAATTATTTTTACAACATTTTTGGCTGTCGTAAAAAATATGTTGCATATGGTAGTTGTTATGCTTGAAAGGACTCCGGCAATTCCGCCGTCAATAAATTTTCTAAGGCTCTCAACAGACATTGTTTCTTCAAATCCTCGCTTGGCTCCATTAGCAATGGCCTTAAAAAAATCACCTAAATCAAGGTTCAAGTTCCACTCTAATTCAGCTTTTTCAAATTCATCTCTGATAGCACACCAAACATTTGCAAAAAAGAAACCGAGAACTTGTCTTAATCCCATTTGAACACCAAGTTTTCCTGCCGCAGTCGCTGAATCTTTAATAAATTTAGGACTTGTATAGTAAGCTCTTGCAAGTTTATTTTCATAAGATGATTTAGCTGTATTATAAGCATCCATCATATTCTTTTTGGTTTCTTCCGGCAAATCTGGATGTTTCTCTATGTACTCCGGAATTTCGGTAGTATTGATAGATTCGTTAAGAGACAAATTTGTAAATTTCAAATTTTCCGGTGAATTGGCTAAATCAGTACCGCTAAGCTCTGCTAATACCCTTCCCCTGTCATCATGAATTACCTTTGCAGCTTTAACATGGTCTAAAGAGGCTTTCGAGTCCCCAGGCGCTGCTTTAGAAAAAGCTATATCTTTTCCTGTATATTCGTCAGTTATAACACCGTTTTCTGCATTTTTTCGCGTATCTGCCTTTTTTTGACGATATTGTTTATTTCCGTCGTGATAATCATAGGAATTATAATCACCACGATTATTATAGGCATTTTCATTATCTTTGTTTTTATATATCATGTCCGGATCACTGCCGATCTTCCGCACATTATTAATTGTATCAACATCTCCACCGTGCCTGTCCTTAACAATAAAATCAAGACCAAACGAGGATATAATACTTTCAAAAATAACATGCTCATATTCTCTGAATATGCTGTCAAAAATGTTTTCATTAGGGTCAGGAGTATAATTTTTCCCTACGTTTGCTGCATAGCTGTTTACCATTACCTTGTTCCTCCATATCAATTTTATTGTCCCTTTCGCAGCTTTTCATCATAAATAGGCTGTTTTTGCAGAATTTGTTTCTCATATAATCAGATTATACACTATTAGAATAATAATGTCAAGAGCTATTAGCGCATATTATCGCTGATAGCTCCTATAATTTTTTCAGAATCAGCGTATTATTAGGAGCTATCAGCGTATGTTAAAATTACATTTAGAGGTGATGAATTTGAAGAATACGCTAAATCTCGAAATAGGACAGCGAGTACGCGAACAGCGCACGCTTATGGGATACACACGGGAGCAATTTGCCGAAGCTCTTGATATATCCGAACGTTTTGCAACAGATATCGAACTTGGAAACAGAGGAATGTCTTTCTCAACACTGATACGACTTTGCAAGCTTCTTTCGGTATCATCTGACTACATTCTTATGGGAAAAACAGATGAGCAGACATACAACACCAATAAAATTGAACGAATTATTTCCGGCATTGACGAAAAATACCTTCCCTACACGGAAGATATCCTGACAACATTGATGAAAATTATTCATATTTCAGAAAAATAAAGATAAATAACTTTTACCCGATCACCATACCATACAAAAAAATAAAGGCAGACCTACATAAATGTCGGTACCGCCTTTAAACAATATAATTTTTTATCTTACATTTTCAGATGAAAGCTTGCTCATTATCCATATTGCTTTTATCCTTTTCCTTTTGGTTGTCGGAAATAGCCTTTTTGAGCTTCCGGCAGCCTATTTCCGTAAATATCTTTGCAAGTGCGTTGTATGTAGCTTTTTCAGAGTTAGGATTGTGAAACCTGAACACAAGCTCTTTCTGCCGCATAACATCAGCTCCCTTTCCGCCATAGTAAAGTATATTCCTCAACACAGATATAAATGCTGTATCTCAAAAAAATAATATATAACTTCACTAACTAAAGCCGACACTATTTCACAAAATAGCAAAACAAGTATTGTTTTATAAATAACCTCGCACATTTAGATATGGAATAATTGGAACGTAATAAAAAAGATAGATTGCCCTAAATTCCTCTTTTATTTAACTTGACAAATCCGTAAATCTGTATTATAATTTTCTAAATCAGCATAAAGAGGTGAGCAAATGAATATTGCCGCATACTGCCGCGTTTCTACAGATAAAGAAGATCAGCTCAACAGCCTTGAAGCGCAGAAGAAATTTTTTACGGAATATACACAAAGCAACGGGCATAATCTTATAGGACTTTACGCAGACGAGGGAATTTCCGGTACAAAGATCAAGAACCGTACCGAGTTTCAACGGCTTATGTGTGACGCTCAAAAAGGGGCGTTTGAAATGGTCGTTGTCAAGGATATCTCCCGCTTTGCAAGAAATACGGTTGACTTTCTCCAAAGCATACGCCAGCTGAAAGCTCTTAATATTGAGACTATTTTCCTTACTGC
>CAMWVO010000032.1 GCA_947177695.1 uncultured Clostridia bacterium | reverse complement strand
ATTAAACAAAGTGATATTTATTCGGTTTTTGATATGCTTTATAAATGTTATGAAGAAAAGAGGAAAAAATACCTAACAAATAAAAAACGCATTTCGGAATATGATTCTGAAAACATAATGTGCGCTTTGATAGGTGAAGTATTGAATATGAGTAAATTTTCAAAATTTGATTTTTTATCACACCAATCATTAAGCACATTAATCCGTGATCCATATAAGCTTACCGATAGAGAGATGGAATATGCAATGAATCCTTTGACTCATTTGGATTTTCTCATTTTTAATGCCATTGACAAGGCTCCTGTTTTAGCAATTGAGGTTGACGGTTATGCCTTTCACAATGCTAATGAAAAGCAAAGTGAACGAGATCAGCTTAAAGATATTATTTTAGAAAAATACAATATTCCTTTAATCAGATTCAGCACAACAGGAAGCATGGAAAAAGAAAAGCTTGAAAATGAACTTTTGAAATTGATTTAAAAAATTTTACAAGGATAACAAGCGCAATAAAATAAATATTAAATCCATGTTTTTGGTAATAATTTAATATTTTTTATGTTGAAAAGAATAAATTTTATGTTAGAAGGCGATAATCTTGAAAAATAAAAATAAAATTCTCTCAATTCCGGACGGATTTACTTCGGAAGATATAAAAATAGAATCCAGCATTTGCACAGGTGAAAAAACTATCGGATTTTACAGCGCTGCAGACAAAAAGCTGCATTATGCTGAGCTTGTTCGTAATAATGCCGATATTGAGGATTTTTACAGGAAGTACGGCGTTGAAAATACTCGGTAAATTTATTTATGGAGTGTAACTATCTGTTTGGATAATGCACTACTTTAGCAACATAAGTGGCGGGGCTGTGTGACGTAAATAACGTCTGCAGCCCCGCAATTATATGAAATATATTTAATTTTATTTGACTTTAGTATTTTTATTTGGTATAATAATGATATACTTGATTTTAGAGAGGGCTACGAAATGCTTACAGAAACTCTTTTGGATATAATATCACAGGGCGAGAGCGTTACAGTTGAATTTAAAAAATGTACAAATGATATAACGTCCGATGTTTACCCAACAATTTGCTCGTTTTCAAACCGATTTGGCGGGCATTTATTTATGGGTGTGAACGACAACGGAGAAGTGATTGGCGTTAATCCCAACTGCGTAAAGGATATGCGCAAGAATTTCTCAAATATGCTCAACAATCCGCAGAAAATTTCTCCCACGCTGTTTCTTTCTGCGGAGGAATATGAGATAAACGGCAAAATAGTTCTCTATGTTTATGTACCTAAAAGCTCACAGGTTCATACCTGCAATAAAATCGTTTATGACCGTATTGAGGACGCTGATGTTGATATAACTAAATCGGCGGCGCAGCTTGAGGAATTGTATTTGCGCAAGCAATCTGATTTTACCGAGAAAAAATTATTCCCGTACATTACAGAGGAAAATCTGCGTATAGATTTGCTGCAAAAGGTGCGAAATTTAGCTAAAAGCAAAGACCCGAACCACCCTTGGATTTCTATGGACGACATAGATATTTTTAAAAGTGCAGGGCTTTATGAGCAGGATTTTGTCACAGGAAAATCGGGTTATAATATTGCGGCAGTGCTGCTTTTCGGCAAGGACGAAACGATTAAATCCTGCCTTCCTGCATATAGGACGGAGACGCAATCGTGCGAATTGATAATACCGACCGTTACGACGACCGTGATGATGTTCGCACTAATTTGATTGAGGCATATGACAGGCTTATGGCGTTTGTCTGCAAGCATACAGATGATAGGTTTTATCTTGACGGGGATCAGCGTGTAAGCGTCCGTTCGATAATTGCAAGGGAAATTGTCAGTAATATTCTTATGCATAGGGAATATGCAAGTCCGTTTCCTGCAAAGCTTGTTATTGAAAGGGACAAAATGTTTACTGAAAATGCAAATAAGGTTTATTTTTATGGGCAAATCAGCGCGGAGAATTTTACGCCATATCCCAAAAATCCGATAATTGCGAACTTCTTTTCAAATATCGGCAGGGCGGACGAGCTTGGTTCCGGTGTGCGAAATCTTTACAAGTATACGAAAATTTATGCAGGCGGTGAGCCGATTTTATTTGAGGACGACGTTTTCAGAATTGAAGTTCTGATATATGAAAAGCCGATAAAAGCCGATAAAAAGCCGATAAAAGCCGATAAATTCAGCTTAACGGATAATGAAAAAAAGGTGCTCGAATATTTGAAAGAGCATAACAGTATTTCAAACTCGGAGGCGAGAGATATTTTAAATCTTGCTGAAAGTACAACAAAAAGAATACTTGCTGACATGGTTAATAAAAATTTATTATCAGCTATAGGCGAACGTAAGGCGAGAAGATATTTGATAAAATAGAGGGATTTTTTGGTGATATTTTTGGGGTTTGCTTGGGGTTTATTTGGGGTTTATTTTTATAATAAACCCCAAAAAGATATTAAAAAATATTAAAAATCAAAATTTTAAAATGCCGTCAAACGACGTAAAATCTGAAGGTCTCCGAAAAGACTGTCAAGGAGCTTTACACGGACGCGGTCAGAACCGCTATCCGTGAGGACGAGAAGATCTATCGGTTTGCGATGGCGGACGGTATCTTGTCGGGCGATTACCGTGAGAAGCTTACAAACTATACCCGCTCGGCGGCTTTTTCCAACGCCCTCATAAAAGGCTTGAAAAACACCAACGGATTGATGAGAAATCTCACCAATTCCGCGGCGGCAACAGTGAACCGTCAGCTTTCCGACGCTCTGGACTTGGCGTATCTGGAGGTCGCAAGCGGGGCGTTTACCCCGCAGGAGGCGCAGTTTAGAGCTGTCAAAAAGCTTGGCGCGGACGGGATAAAGTGTGTGAACTACAAGTCCGGGCGCACCGATCAGCTTGACGTTGCTGTCAGGCGCGCGGTCGGTACGGCTATCGGCAAGACTTGCGGCGATCTGCAGCTGGGACTTGCCGACGAAATGGACTGTCAGCTTGTGGAGGTCAGCTCTCATCTGGGTGCGCGTCCCTCTCATGCGGAGTGGCAGGGGCGGATTTACAGCCTTGTCAGGGGTCACCCGAAATACCCGTACTTTTATGACGCGACGGGTTACGGTACCGGGGACGGCTTATGCGGCTGGAACTGTCGGCACTCGTTCTTTCCGTACTTCGAGGGGCTTTCACGTCCCGCCAACGAGCCGACTTTTTCTCTTGCGGAAAATGCACAGGTTTATGCGGATACTCAAAAGCAGCGCGGGTATGAGCGCGCGATCAGAAAGTCTAAGCGTGAGCTTGCGGCTCTGGACGGTGCGCGGTCGGCTGAGAATGATCCTATTGCAAAGGCTAAGTATGACAGCGAGTTTGCAAAAAAGTCCGCTGTCCTCAAACGGCAGGAAGCCCGACTTGCGGATCATCTCAAGGCGACGGGACTGCTTCCGGATAATTCACGCGTTCGCGTGGACGGGTTTGGACGGTCGGTAAGCCAGAAAGCGGTTTATGCGGCGAAAAGATATACTGCCGGAAAAACCAATATCAACAGCGGAGGCAATAATAACCGTCCGTATTATCCGGCAAATGCTGATTTTCTTAACAGCACCGCCTTTAAAAAGCAATTCGAGGGATTATTTAACCCTAAGCTTGATAAAGCGGCTCGTAAATATTCACAGCTTGCCGTTGTTGAGAATGACAACAAGCCATCTGAGACAATTTATTTGCTTTCGGAAAGCGGAAAAAAGCTTCAAAGGCTTACGAAAACACATTACAGTGACAGCGGGGACGTTGGCGATAAACTTCTTTCTGAAAAACGGGATTATATTCTTATACATAATCACCCGAATAACACGCCGCTCAGCTTGTCGGATATTATGGCGTTGAACGATGTTGACAAAATGAAAGCTATTATCTCTGTCGGACATGACGGTAGAATTTGCACTGTTAGAATGGGCGACGCTAAAAAGGCAACAACAGCCATGGAAATACGATCATTGAAAATGGCTTATCAGCGTAGCATTACAAAATTCGGACAAACAAACGAAGCTATTCAAGCATTTTGTGAAGAGGTTGGTTGGATATATGGATAGAAAAATTACTTTATGCGACGTTGGAATTGAAGGATGCAAAACTGATGAGGAGCGTGAAGAATGGTGCATGAGAGAATTTGACATGACCTATGCAGAATATCTTAAAGTTCTTAACTCGAAGCTTCCTGTAAGAGAAGCATTAGAAAAAGTCGTTAATAAAAATAAGCACTCTGAATAAGGGTGCTTTTAATTTTGGAAAAACGCACTTAAAACAGCCTTAAAACGCCGTTTTAGGCGCATTTTTTATACCATTTTTTAAGGAGGATACCACATGAAATTGGAAGAACTGACCGCTCTCGGCATACCCGAAGATGCGGCAAAAAAAGTGCTTGCTCTGAACGAAGCCGAAGTCTCCGCCGAAGCGAAAAAGCTTACCGACAAGGACGCGGAGCTGACTATGGCGACGGACAAGATCAGGGAGCTGAACGAGACGGTCAAAAAGTTTGACGGCGTGGACGTTGGCAAGCTCAAAGACGATCTTGCGGAGATGATCGAAAAGTACAATACCGACACCGCCGCGCTGAAACTTGACGGCGCGCTGTCCCTTGCCCTTGCGGGCTGCGGAGCGCGGGACATGGAAATCGTTAAGGGTCTCATCGACCGCAGTCTCGTTAAGCTTGATAACGGCAAGCTTGTGGGCGTATCGGAACAGCTGGAACGTCTCAAGACCGAAAAGGCGTTTCTGTTCGGCGATGACAAGCCCGACCCCGCCAAGACCAACCCCACGGGTATGACCGCCCAGCTGGGCGCACAGCACACCACTCCTGCTGGAGATCCCGGAAACGACACAATCTCCGAGGGAGTAAAAGAATTTTACGCTAATATTTAAAGGAGGACTAAAAAATGCCTATTACACTTGCAGAAGCAAAAGTCGGAATGCCCACTAAGATCGATCGCGCGGTTATCGACGAGTTCAGACGTTCGTCAGCGCTGCTTGACAGGCTCACGTTTGACGATGCTGTTTCCCCCGGTACGGGCGGATCGGCGATGATCTACGGCTATACGCGTCTCAAAACGCCGTCCACCGCCTCGACCCGTCAGATCAACGCAGAATACAAGCCCGGCGAGGCACAGCGTGAAATAGCAAATGCGCCGCTTAAGATCATCGGCGGATCGTTTGAGGTTGACCGTGTGGTTCAGGATACAAGCGGCAATTACAACGAGATTAATTTCCAGCTTCAGCAGCAGATCATTGCTGTCCGCAATTATTTCCACTACCTTGTCATCAACGGCGATTCCGCTAAAGATGAGGGCGAATTTGACGGTCTTGACGCGCTGCTGACGGGTACGTCTACGGAGTACAAGGACGCGATCGGATTCGATCTTTCCAATTCCGCGATGATTAATACCAATTACCGCAATTTTTTGGATACGATCGACGACTTCCTGTCGGGACTTGACGGTAAGCCCGACGCATTTCTCGGCGGTTCTAAGATCATCAGCCGCCTGCAGGCTGTCGCTTCCCGCGCGGGATATTTGACCCAGAGCGAGGACAGCTTCGGTCGCAAAGCGCAGGGCTACGACGGCATACCCTTTATCGACCTCGGCAAATATTTTAACGGTACGTCCACCGTTGACGTTACGTCGCCCTACTCGGCAAAGATCGGCAGCAGTGAGACCGAGACCGCGGGTCTCTGCGATCTCTATGCTGTCAAGTTTGGTCTGGACGGTTTTCACGCCGTATCCCCCAAGGGCGGCAAGGTGATCAGCACCTATCTGCCCGATCTTAAGCAGCCCGGTGCGGTTAAAAAGGGCGAGGTTGAGATGGTTGCGGCGGTCGTACTTAAAAACAGTCTTAATGCGGGCGTTATGCGCGGCATCAAGGTACAGTAAAGATGGGAGGATATGTATCATTATGGGATTTAAGATCATTATGGGCAGAAATTATACGGGCGAGCATATGGGACTCTCTTTTACGCAGGGCACAGCGCACACCGAGGACGCGTTCCTCGCGTCGCGCCTGCAGAGCAAGGGCTACAAGGTTACCCCCGATGAGAGCGTTGACGGCGAAGCTGTATCAGCTTCGGACGAAATCACCGAAGAACACGCTGCCGCTGCCGAAGCGGGCAGCGTGGGGCTTGAAGAAATGACCGTCCCGCAGCTCAAGGAGTACGCCGCCAAAAACGGCATTGATCTGGGCGGAGCGCGTACAAAGGCGGAATTTGTTTCGGCGATCTATGCCGCCGAAGCCGACAAAGAGGTGCAGTAATATGGCATATGCCGATTACAAATTCTACCGCGAGGTGTACCGCGGCACGCTTTCCGAAGCCGAGTTTGTTCGGCTCTCGGAGCGTGCTTCGGACTACATCGACAGCAGGACAAACTATATCCTCAAAAAAGCTGGTGTCACTGATGAGATGTCTGAACGCGTGAAAAAAGCGTGTTGCGCGCTTGCGGAGACCATTCGTGGAAACGAGCGGGGCGGAGTGAAAAGCTCCGAAAAAGTCGGGAACGTCTCCGTTTCTTATGCCGTCAGTACACAGCGCACCGACGCGCAAAAACTGGACGACACCATACAGCTTTATCTTGCCGATCTTGTAAAGGCGGTGGGGTGGATATGACGGATATGCCTACAAACGGATACTGCACGATACTCCGCTCCGATGATAACGACGAGTACTATATCACCGGGACGTACCCCTGTATGTGGCAGGAGGTCGAGGGCTACGAGGTCAAGAAGTACGGCGACGAAAACGCCGACAAGGTCTCTGTGTATATTTTCGACCCGGACGCCGACGTTAAAAAGCGGGACTATATTGTCCGCGGGAAGCTTGAGGATATTTCCGAGTTCGTTCGTGAACAGGCTTTGACGGTGATGTCAGCTCCGTTTCTTGACTATGGCAGTCCCGAACTAAATCATTTTGAGATTGGAGCGCGGTAGTATGGGATTTACGATCAAGCCTACCGAACAGCTTCTCCGCGAACGGGGACTGCAAAAAGGCGGGAAAGTCCAGAAATTTATTGACAGCGAGTGTATCCGCCACATGGACAAATACACTCCGTTTCAGACGGGCTTTCTGAAGCGTTCCGTTATCCTCGGCTCGGTCATCGGGTCGGGGATACTGCGCTACATTGCCTCGTATTCCCGCTCCGTGTATTACAACAACGCGGGGCGCGGGATTTTTTGTACGAAAATAACCACTCTATACACCAAAACATCAAGGACGAAATTTCAAAAAGGTTCGGCGTGCAACCGATAATGATAAACTCCGCGCTTGTGTCAGCACAACAACGCAAACGCTGTTACTGGACTAATATTCCGGGTGTTACCCAGCCCGCCGACAAAGGAATTTTGCTTAAAGATATTGTCGACAATGCTGTGCCTTGGCAGGGTAAATCCTATTGCCTTACGGCAAATTACAGCGGTGCAACGCTGAAAAATACGCTTGAACGGCATCAG
Source organism: uncultured Clostridia bacterium (assembly GCA_947177695.1). GTDB lineage: Bacteria > Bacillota > Clostridia > Oscillospirales > Ruminococcaceae > RGIG8773. The sequence continues at coordinate 3,009 of CAMWVO010000032.1, read as the reverse complement.
CGGACTATGGTCGCAGTACCTATCCGTATCGGTGACATAGGCAGCGATTCCCGCGAACACAGGGTTTATTCTGTTCACGGCAAATTCGTTTCTATTTGTGCAAGCGGCGGCGGTCAGGGCGCAGTAATGGGACTGTACAAAATTGATCTCCCCGACGGCGACTACCTGATCCGCAAGCTGTCTCCAGTGGAATGTGAGAGGCTTCAGCCCCTGTCCGACAACTACACAGCGGGAGTATCCGACAGGCAGCGTTACCGCCAGCTCGGAAACGGCTGGACGGTGGACGTTATCGCGCACATCTTAGGAGGTTTGACATGATAAAAATAAATCTGCGTAAATTGCTTTCCGACCGCGGTATGACGCAAGCCGAGCTTGCCGCCCGAACGGGTATCAGACCCTCCACTATATGTGCTATCTGCGGCAATTCCTGCCCGTTCCTCAAGCTGGAGCATATTGATAAAATTTGTTCCGTTCTTGAGTGTGAAATACACGATTTTATTCACTTTGACCATTGTCGCTAAGCGACAAAAATGTCCCCGAAAGTTTGTCCGGTAAGATGATTGCTATCCTCCGCGAACAGAGTTATACTGTCACACACAGTAAGAAAAACGAACAGTTTTCGGAGGTAATTAAAATGAAAAATCAGAATTTCGGCGTTGAGATCGAACTTACGGGCATTACAAGAAAAAGAACCGCAGAGGTCATTGCAAACTATTTCGGAACAGCTTCACATTACGAAAGAGGCGGATACGACACCTACACGGCGGCAGACCGCAAGGGACGCACATGGAAGGTCATGCGGGACAGCAGTATAAACACCGAGGGCAGGGGCGGCGAATACGCTTCCGAGGTTGTAACGCCGATACTTCAGTATGAGGACATTTCCGATCTGCAGGAGATACTCAGACAGCTTCGTCACGCGGGCGCAAAAGCCAACAGCTCATGCGGTATACACATACACGTCGGCGCGGAAAAGCATACCGCCAAAACCCTGCGGAATCTTGTAAATATCATGGCATCAAAGCAGGACATGATCTACAAGGCTCTCCAAATCAACCCGAACAGAGCAAGCACGTACTGCAAAAAGCTTGAAACGAATATCATCAATAAGTTCAATGTCCAAAAGCCCGATACAAAAGAAAAGATCGCGGATATATGGTACGATGGCTGCGGCAGTTCAAGGAATTCACACTACAACAGCAGCCGCTACCACGGACTTAATCTTCACGCGGTTTTTACCAAGGGTACTGTGGAGTTCAGGCTTTTTAACAGCACCACCCATGCGGGCAAGCTCAAGGCATATATACAGTTTTGCCTTGCGGTAAACAATCAGGCTCTTACACAACGGTCGGCTTCGCCGAAGGTTACCGTTTCGGGCAACGAGCGGTACACCTTCAGAACATGGCTTCTCCGCCTTGGACTTATCGGGGACGAATTCAAAACGGCGCGTCAGCACTTTTAGCAAACCTTGATAGCAATATCGCTTGGCGGTATTCAGCATAAAAAACCAAGGGCGGAAGCCTTTGGTTTCCGCCTTACGAAAAGGAGTTTTATTATGGAAAAGAAAATTTATTTTGCATACGGTAGCAAACTCAATCACAATCAGATGGCATACAGATGTCCCGACGCAGAGTTCGTCGGGACGGGGTTTATCAAGGATCATACACTGACCTTCAAGGGCGATAATGTGGGCGTGGCTGATATTATACCCTGCAATGGCGTGAGCGTTCCAATCGGCGTTTGGAAGATTTCCGCCGCCGATGAGCGACGGCTTGATCTGTATGAAGGATATCCGAGACTTTACGGAAAACGCGCTGTACGCGCCGTGTGCGGCGGGGAACTTGTCGATGGGTTTATGCAATGGTTGCTCAAAAGCCCGTTAAATTGCCGTCAGAAACGTATTTCAACGTTATTCTTGATGGATATTCCGACTGCGGTATTGACTGCGAGACTTTATTCGATTTTATGTTTCGGGTTCAGAAATCGTTGGAGGATTTATCGTGAATTTCTATCATATGTTTATGGACGGCGATAATTTTTTATGTTATACTATTATCAATGCTTGAGGTAGTTTGCAAAAAGCACTTCTTTAATACAAAAACCCTGTTCCTTTTTACCGTTTGTTGGTAATTTGGAGCGGAGTTTTTGTATTTTGCTTGTCAAATTACAGCTGTATGCAGAAAATATTATTCGCTTACTTTGTTGAAGAAAGGAATGAAAGAGTTGTTCAGTTATATTCACGAACCTAACGATTTACAGTGCGGTCAGGCGGTGCTTGCCATGCTGCTGGATGTGAGCGTTGAGAGTATCTGTATGGAACTCCAAAACGATAGGGAAACTACTTTCCGTGAAATGAAGCAGACGCTTGAAAAGCACGGGTTTAAACTATCTTCTGAACGTAAGCAGGTGTTTACAAAAGCGGACTTGCCTGTAATTGCACTGCTAAGCCTAGAAACTCTGCGCTGCTGGCACTGGTCGCTGTACGCAGAGGGAATTTTTTATGACCCCGAACATGGGGTTATGGAAAATTTTCCCGAATGTAAAAGGAAATACTTTTGGGAGATCACTATCTGATATTATATAAAAATATTACGCGGTTTGCTGTAATTTACAATAAATTTCAAACTGTCTTTTGGAAATTATTGCGGATGATCAAAATCCCGGTTTAGACTCCGCTCGGCAATAGCCTAATTTCGTAACATGGCTTTTGTTTTAATAATACACTTATGTTTGCAGACAGCGGAACCGCAGCTGTTATTGAACAGGTAATTGGTACTACTTCATATTTTCCTGAAACTGCATAAGCTCTTTTGTAAGCTGTTTTGCGGAAAAATAATTGTTCATAATACTGATAAAATTGACAAGTATAAATATCACCAGCACACTGATAACCACACCTATAATAACCTCGGCTTTTTCCGTGTGAATTATGGGACTTATTATACAGGTGACCACCACTTCCGCCTCTATAACCGCAAACTGTATGATTTTACGCAGAATTATCTGCTT
>CAMWVO010000031.1 GCA_947177695.1 uncultured Clostridia bacterium | reverse complement strand
ACAATATATAATTAAAAGTAATAATTGAGGCTTTTGAAAAAAGCAATAAGAAAATATCACGGAATCATTATCTTCATGTAATTGAAATTGCTGTTGTAATTGTGAAAGAATGAAAAAAATGGAACTGAGCTATGAAGAAACTATGCAGAGAATTGCTGAGTATGAAAAAAATGATTTGACAGGATATATATATTGCAAAGAAAAAAATTTTCCGTGGTTTGTTTCTGTATTCAAAGGCGAACATCAACTAATCGTTGTGCCCAGCATAACTACAATAGGTTATTATTCAACTTGGATGGCGTGGTATCGTAAACTTAACGATACCGAATCACCCGAAGTTATCGGCGAAGCAATTTTAGACGCCTTTGAGTATATACGCATCAGTCCTGTTGACGCAAGAACCCGAGCCGAACGCGATGAAGATTTATTTTACTTAAAAGCAACAAAATGTAAATCATACAGAGCATTTAACAAAAAATATCTGAATTGCCGTATTGATATGAATGAACAGGGAATATACACTGTATCGGCTTTGATCAGTGCAGGCAGCAACCAAGGATACGGAGGCATAGACGGAGACGAAACGGTTAAGCTTCCAAACAACGCCTCGTCAACAGATTTAGGCAATGCTGTCATAAACGCACTTAGAATATCGGAGGAATATGCAAAATCTCAAAAACCCGACCCATATCCTCCTATTGAAGTTGAACTGCTTTCAGACCAAAAGGTCGAAATTTCCCCGCCCCGTGACAGACATTTTACCGATATGGAGGACGAAGATACAGCGAAAATATATCGTCTTTACGAATATTATCCCAAAGAGGGCGCAGAGTCATCTGCGGAATTTTACCTCGGAATAGCCGCCGAGCTTGACTGCGATATGAGCGAGGATAATATTCGCAGGGTTTGGGAGAAACAGAACGGCAAGGCGGAACTTTTCGAGGTTAAGCCAACAGAATACGGCATTTTCAAACTTCGTGCCGAAATGAGAAACAAAAGCGTTCACCGAATTTCGTATCTGTTACAGATCGATGAAAGTGAGCTGCTTGACTGCACAATGGAGCTTCACAAGCCGAACAGCCGCAAAAAGCTTGATGAGAAGCTGACCGGTTTGTTTGAGGAATTTGCACGTCAGTGCAAATTTAAAGCTTAATTATTTAATCAGACACAACATACACCGTTTCAACGATACCGGAAATTCAGAAAAAATCAGGCTCTTGCCGAAAAGTAAAAATATTATCAGCAAATTATAAATGTATTGAAAAAGCAATTTATGACGGGTAAGATTTGTTTAAATCGGATAATAAAAATACCGCTCCATTATTTATTATCCGATATTATGTTCATCGGTAAGCATAATGCTGTCAGATGATCTGCCCTCCGTTTCAAAAATTATGATGGTGTTGTTCCCGCGTTTCAGCAGCGGTGCAGGAAGATACAGCGTCTTTTGAGGACCGATATCCCAGAAGCGTCCGAGATTAAATCCGTTGATAAAAATATTTCCTTTTCCGAAGCCGTCAAAATCTACAAATGTATCACAGAGTTCGTCGGCTTCAAATTCAAATTTATAAAATGCAGGCTTGCCCTCACTATAACCGCTGTCAAAATCAATTTTTCCGATCTGCTCTTCCGAAAGAGGCAAAGGAAAAATATCAATACCGTAGCAGCGGTGGTCGTTGACCTTTATACTTCCCGAAATTCCCTTGCGCTGGTTTTCAAGTCCCGTACCGAAATTTTCACGTCCCAGATTTTCAACAAGTACCTGAACATATCCGCCTGCATTTTTTTCGGAGATCTCAATTTTGCTCCAAATGTTATCTCCGAAAAACGTACCCACATGATCTCCGTTATGATAGCACTGCGCTCTGTCAGCTGCTCCCTCAAGGTAAATATCGTTCATTGCTTCGTCAGGACGCAGCTTTGCTTGGTAAAGGATATAACCGTAATTCTGACCGATATCCTCCATTGTCAGCGGATAAAGAGAATGTATCGGCTCGGCAATTTTATCAAGCACACTGAACAGATCCGCTTTGGCTGTACATGAGATTTTTCCGTATCCCCTGCGCTTTATTTCGGTTGTGAGCGGTACTTCATTAATAACACTGTACTTGGAAATTATATTTTTGAAAGCGATGTACTTTTCGGTTATCCTGCCGTCCTCGGTAAGAGGCGCGTCATAGTCATATGATGTAACGTCGCAGGTCTTGTTTCCGCTGTTTCTTCCGCTCATAAACCCGAAGTTTGTGCCGCCCTCAAACATATAGAAATTAATGCTGCCCCGTTTCAGAAGCTCGTCAAGCTCGGCAGCTGCCTTTTCGGGAGACGTGGTATGATGCTCCTCGCCCCATGCGTCGAACCAGCCGTCCCAGAATTCCATGCACATCATAGGCTTGTTTTCGCCGATGAATTTTTTCATCTGACCGAACTGCCATTCCGCGCCTGAACCGAAATTTCCTGTAGGGAGCGCCCCGTTTACCATGCCCGATTTGAATATGTTTTCATTCCACGGACCGTCCGAAGTGGCAAAGGGAACTGTAATTCCCAGACCACGCATAGTATCTCTGAGAAATTCAAGATAACCTGTGTCATTTCCGTAGTAGCCGTATTCGTTTTCAATCTGTATCATTATAATATTGCCGCCCCTGTCTATCTGATAGGGTACAAGCTTAGGAATAAGTACCTTGTAATAATCCCGCACCGCGTTGATGTACGGCTCATAACTGCATCTGAGACGCATATTCCTGTCCTTCAGCAGCCATGCGGGCAGACCTCCGAACTCCCATTCGGCGCAGATATACGGCGACGGACGGATTATCATGTACAGATCAAGCTCTTTGGCAAGCTGAATGAAACGTTCTATATCCCGCATACCGTTAAAGCGGAACTCTCCCCTGTTTTCCTCGTGAAAATTCCACGGTATGTAGGTTTCCACAGTATTGCAGCCTATGTTTTTAAGCTTTTCAAGCCTGTCCTGCCAGTATTCGGGAACGGTGCGGAAATAGTGAATTGATCCCGAAATGATCTTAAAAGGTTCGTTGTTAAGATAAAATTCATTCTTGATCTCAAAAGTCATAGTTTGTCCTCCCGAATAACTGTGATTACTTATTAAACCGCAGGGCAGTAGGCGATTTCCCGTAATATTCGCGGATCTTCCTGCTCATATCATTTGCACAGCAAAAGCCCGTATTGACTGAGATGCTTGAAAAGGTCATGCTGGTGTGGCATATCAGTTCATACGCTCTTGCACAGCGGATATGGGAAAGATACTGACGTGGCGACATTCCCGTTTCAGCTTTGAAAGCGTGTGTAAGGTATCCGACGCTTACAAAATTATCTGCGGCAAGCTGTGCGATCTTTATATTATCGGCATAGTTCTGCTCGATATAGCCGCGGACTGTGCTTGTAAGACGCTTTGCGGAGTGTTCGGCGGTATAGATATTACGCGGCATTATTTCCTCGTAAATTGCGGAAATAACTTCAAGAGCCGCACTGATCTCCGCATAGATATTTCCGCCGTTTTCAAATATGTCCGTCATTTTTTCAAATCCGCCATGCAGCTTGGAGGCATTTTTCAGATGAATAAATCCGCTTTTGCTTGTATCCGTCATCATTGCAAAAAGGTCGGGACGTACAAGCTGATTTTTAAGCTCCCATGGATTTATAACGGTAATAAACCGCTTGTAATCAATACCGTCCGACGGTCTTACATTATGGAACTGTCGGCTTTTTATCAGCAGACAATCGTTATCCGTAAGGTCAAAGAACTGTTTTCCGTCATTCACATTTACACTTCCGCTGACGATGTACATTATCTCACATGAGGTATGCGTATGACTGACATTATGTATCGGATTTTCATAATATCCTGCGTGTTCAATTATCGGCATAAAATCACCTGCTTACAGTATAGCATATAATTTTTTTATATGCAATAAAAACAGCAGATTTTCTATATAAATAAGCAGATTATATAATGAAATTTTTTCGATGATATATTAAAATAACAGCAATAAACCATAATACGGAGGTTTTACTGTGAATGTCAGAAAATATATAGCAGCCCTGATGTGCGCGGCAATTCTGCCCTGCTGTCTGTCAGGCTGTACGGAAAGCCCGGACACTGATACTGCCGCTGATGAAACGGAGGAAAATACCATGCAGACATCTGTCAACACAGCTGACACAGAGGATATCCCTTTTGCAAATGTGAATACGTCATATAAGTACGTAACAATTGACGGAAATACAGTTAATATGGACGGCGGAACAGTCTACAGAGGACTTGGCGTTGTTACGGGAAACAATTCCTCCCGCCTGCTTATGGACTACAAGATCCAAAATCCCGACGCATATTGGGAGATAATGAACCTGCTTTTCAAACCCGATTACGGCGCGGGACTTACCCATATTAAAATTGAGTTCGGCACTGATGTAAACTCCTCCTCGGGAACAGAACCGTCAATAATGCGTTCCGCAGATGAGAAAGCGGACGTTACCCGCGGTGCAGGCTTTATGTTTGCGGCGGACGCTCTTTCCATAAATCCCGATATTACCGTTGACCTGCTCCGCTGGGGAGAGCCTAAATGGATAACCGACGCTTTTTCCGAAAGTACCGAAGCGGGCTTTGAAGCGAGGTACAAATGGTACAAGGCGGCTATAGACGGCGCATATGACAAATACGGAATGAAATTCACTCACATAAGCGCGGATATGAACGAAGCGGAAACGGTCGATACCGAATGGATAATCTACTTTGCTGACAGGCTGAAAAACGAGACCGATGAACGTTACGATTACGGAAAAATAAAAATCGTCGCTTCGGACGAGATCGGTTCATGGAAAATCGCCGATGAAATGACGGAAAATGAAAAGCTGCGTGAAGCCGTTGATATTCTTGCCGAACACTACAACACTTGGGCAAGCGACAAGGTAAAAATGCTCAACAAAACATACGGCAAGGAAGTCTGGTATACCGAGGGCATTGCTTCCACCAATATTGCAAGGCTTACAGTTACGAGCAGCGGCAGCGGACTGAACGGTACAAACGGCGCGCTTGACGTCTGCAACAGAATTATAAACGGCTACTATAACGGAAAAATGACAATGTATGAATATCAGCCTGCTGTGGCGGCGTACTATTCGGGAGCAAAATATTTTCCCAAGTCCCTGCTTAATGCCCAGACCCCTTGGAGCGGATATTACGAGGCGGACTGCGGTATCTGGACTTCCGCACATTTTACCCGTTTCGCCGAAAACGGCTGGAGGTACATTGACAGCGCCTGCTTCGGTGACGGAAAGGAAAATCACTCAATTTCCGAGACAACCAACAACTATATGACAGTCATGGATACAGAGACGGGAGATTATTCTATTATAATCTGCAATGACAGCGCGGAGCAGCGCAATTACACATTTACCCTTGACAACATGGACAAAGCTGACGCTCCCATTACTGTTTGGGAAACAAGGGGTCCCGACAAGAATCAGGCGTTTGATGCAAACTATTTCAAGAATATCGGTACTTACCGTCCCGCTGAAATCAACGGAAAATATTCTTATTCAATAGAAGTCAAGCCCTATTCCATCGTAACCGTTACAACTCTTGACAAAACTGCGGACACATCCGTTTATAATTGCGGCTATGAGGATATCCCTCTTGACATAAACTACTCCGATGATTTTGAGTATCCCGACAGCTTCCTTCCGGAAAGAGGAAACGCTCCGCTTTATACCGCCGATTACGGCGGAGCCTTTGAAGTCGCAGACGACAACGGAAACAAGGTACTGATGCAGATGATAAATGCAGATAACAAGCCTACCGACTGGAGATACCGCGGAACGCCCTCCCCTGTTACATCTCTCGGCGATGACCGCTGGAGCAATTATTCTGCGCAAATTGATTTTAAATTTGACGGTGATGCTTCCGATAACTATATCTTCCTCGGCAGCCGCTATCTTACGGCAGAGCTGAACTCATGGTCTGCTGAAAACGGATACAGTGTGAAAATCTATCCTGACGGAACATGGGAGCTGCGGAAAGAAAATTACACTATTGTCAGTGACACTATAGCAGATTTCGACAGCGCCGCATGGCACACCGTAAAGATCACGACAGTAAAAAATGCGGTCACAGCCGCTGTTGACGGCACGGTATTAATCGAGTACACAGACGATATAGATGCCTATAATCATTCGGGTCGGGTCGCTCTCGGCAGCGGACTTTACAACAATGCTTTTGACAACCTTAAAATATCTCCTGAGGGAAGCAATAATATAATTACAAGAATTGATGACCATGACGCGCGGATAACGTATACGGGAGATTGGGAAAGAATAACTCCCGACGGTTACGTGCATTTTAACCGCACGCGTTCAAAGGCTGTTGTAAACGAGGAAAGTCCCGAAGAAAAAAGCTTTGAGTTTTCCTTTGAGGGAGATCACTTCGCTCTCATAGGTCAGACAGACGTTTCGGAATTTGACGTATACGTTGACGGAAAACTGTTTGAAAAAGCTAAAAGTCCGTGGGGCGCTATGGCAAGACAGTGCTGCTATACAGCTGATGTTCCGAACGGTGTTCATGATGTAAAGATCGTTGTAACAAGCGGAGAATATTATCTTGATGTAATTGAATTTTAAGTGAGCGGCAAATTATACGGTAAACCTGCTTTGCAGAGTCCGCTGATAATAATTCAGCGGAAATTCCATAACAGCCTTGCCTAAAAGGCATAAATATGCTATAATATACATAACAATTATGGAATTTACCGAAAGGAGCTGCTGTATGGAACTAAGAGTTCTTCGCTATTTTTTGACCGTGGTCAGAGAAGAAAGCATTACCAAGGCGGCAGACGTTCTGCATATTACGCAGCCCACACTTTCCCGGCAGTTGTCTCAAATGGAAGAGGAAGTGGGCGTAAAATTATTCAGCAGGGGAAGCCGCAGGATAACCCTTACAAACGAGGGGATACTGCTGCGCAGACGTGCGGAGGAAATATTGCAGCTCGTTGACAAGACCGAAAAGGAACTTATCGAGCAGGAGGAACAGGTCGAGGGAAAAATTTCTGTCGGCTGCGGAGAAATTGCGGCGGTGCAGGTGCTTCCGAAGTTAATAAAAGCATTCCGCGAAAAATATCCGCGGGTCACCTTTGACATCTTCACTGCAACGGCAGACCTTGTAAAAGAGCAGATGGACAAGGGACTTCTGGATATCGGCTTGCTGCTTGAACCTGTGGATATGGGAAAATACGATTTTATCCGTCTGAATGTGAAAGAGAGATGGGTAGTCCTTATGCGTCCTGACTCGCCGCTGGCGGAAAAGGAATCCGTGACAGCAAAAGACCTGTCCGCGCTTCCGCTGATACTCCCCCGCCGCGTGAACGTGCAGAGCGAGATCGCAAGCTGGTTCGGCGATTATTATGATGATCTTAACGTTGTTTTTACAAGCAATTTAAGCACAAACAGCGCGGTAATGGTAACCGGCGGATTAGCGTATTCCATGGTGATCGAGGGCTCTGTACCGTTCTGGGATCGGACAAAGATCACATACAGACCTCTTGCTCCGTCTCTTGCAGCGACAAGCGTGCTGGCATGGAAACGGGGTCAGCCCTTCAGCCCTGCAGCTGCAAAATTTATTGAACACTTAAAATGCTTTTTAGGCATTGATGAGACATAAAAACTAAGTATTTGACATCGGTTGATATCTGCTTTATAATGTAAGTGTAACCGTGAAAACGTTTTTTCGGCTGCACTTGCATTTTTTATTTTGAAAAAGCATGACAAATTCAAGCGGCTGAACGGTGGTATTCAACGGTATTGAAATTGAATGATATTTCAGTGTTTTACTATGTATTTATTATGGAGAGATGAATAATGTCCGGTTCCGAAAAAATATTCAGCAAAAAGGATCTGGCAAAGCTGATATTCCCGCTGATGATAGAGCTTGCTCTGACGCTTCTGGTGGGAATGATCGACTCGGTAATGGTATCCAGCGCGGGCGAAGAGGCTGTTTCGGGAGTAGCCCTGATAGATACGGTTTTTCAGCTTCTTATCTATATTTTTGCCGCTTTCGGAACGGGCGGCGCAGTAGTTGCGGGGCAATATCTCGGCGCAGGAAAACAGCATGAGGCAAGAGAAACATCGGGACAGCTTGTGTGGTTTTCGGGTCTCATATCTTTGGGAATTACGGTACTTATCTATCTTTTACGGCAGCTGCTTCTCAAGGTGGTTTTCGGCGCAATTACCCAAGAGGTTTACGACTGCGCAAACGCATATCTGATTATATCGGCTTTGTCCATACCCGCTCTGTCGGTTTACGAATCGGGAGCGGCGGTTTTCCGCACTATGGGGAACTCCAAAATTACCATGTACCTTTCCGCAATGATGAATTTTATCAATATCTGCGGAAATGCTTTTCTCATATACTCTTTAAAGCTGGGTACGGCAGGGGCGGCTATTGCAACGGTCATTTCCCGATATGCGGCGGCAATTGTTATCATCTGTCTTTTATTGCAGAAAAAGAGAACGCTGTATCTTGAAAAAACGCTTCACTACAAGCCGAACGGTGCGCTGATCAAAAAAATCCTTTCTATCGGCGTTCCAAACGGAGTGGAAAACGGACTCTTCCAGGCTGGAAAAATAATTCTTGTTAGTCTTGTAACAAGCTTCGGCACTTCTGCCATTACCGCAAACACCGTCTGTCAGACGATAGCAAGCATTCAGGTAATTCCGGGGTCTGCAATGCAGCTTGCGGCTACAACGGTAATTGCAAGATGTATCGGGGCTGGAGACGTAGAGCAGGCGAAATACTATAACCGTCTGATGCTGATAATGTCCTACATTGCGCTGTTTTTGTTCTGCGGGGCAACATGGCTTTCTCTGCCGACGGTTCTGAAATTGTACAATTTATCGCAGGCTACGGCGGAACTGACAAGCCAAATGGTACTTGTCCATACTGTCGGCGCAGCTCTGATATGGTCGCTGACGTTCGTGCTTCCCGCTTCAATGCGTGCGGCGGGAGACGTTAAATTTGCAATGGTGATATCAATTGTCTCAATGTGGGTATTCCGTATCGGGTCGGCGTATTTATTTGCAAATGCTTTGAACTTCGGCGCGCTTGGCGTATGGTTTGCAATGGTATGCGACTGGCTTTTCAGAGCGGTGGTTTTCAGCATACGATGGCTCGGCGGCAAATGGAAAAGCTTTCGGGCGATATGATATTCCTGTGAGGCATAATGCTATATAGAAACAAAGTATTTGACATATTTTAAAAGTATATTTATAATGATAAGTATAGAAAGTACATTAAAATTTTAAGGAGGAAACACTATGTTAGGCAGCTTTATTTACAGCAATCCCACAAAGCTTTATTTCGGCGAGGACGCTCTTGATTTTCTGGGCGAGGAGCTTCCGAAATACGGAAAGAATGTACAGCTTATTTACGGCGGCGGTTCTGTCAAGAAGAACGGCATTTACGACAAGGTCGTTGAAATTTTAAAGGCAAACGGAAAGAATATTTTTGAGGACGGCGGCGTTATGCCCAATCCTACCGTTGAAAAGCTTTACGAGGGCGTTCGCATTGCAAGGGAAAATCACGTTGACCTGCTTTTGGCTGTAGGCGGCGGTTCCTGCTGCGATTACGCAAAGGCGGTCTCGGTATCGGTAAACTGTGACGACGACCCTTGGGAAAAATATTATATCCGTTTTGAAGAGCCAACCTGCGAAATAGTACCCGTCGGCTGTGTGCTTACAATGGCGGGAACAGGCTCGGAAATGAACGGCGGAGCGGTCATTACCAATCACAAAACCAAGCAGAAAATAGGTCATGTTTTCGGTGAAAACGTTATGCCGAAATTTTCCGTACTGAACCCAAAATTTACTTTTACTCTTCCAAAACGTCAGCTTGCGGCAGGAATTTACGATATTTTCAACCATATCTGCGAGCAGTATTTTTCGGGCAGTGACGACAACACCAGCGACTATATCAGCGAGGCTCTGATGAAGTCTGTCATACACAGCTCCCGAATTGCAATGAATGACCCCGAAAACTACGAGGCGCGTTCAAATATTATGTGGACGGCAACATGGGCGCTGAACACTCTTATTGCAAAAGGAAAAACAACCGACTGGATGGTCCATATGCTGGGACAGTCCGCAGGCGCATATACCGACGCGACCCACGGCATGACGCTTTCCGCAGTTTCGCTGCCCTATTACCGCTATATCATGCCTTACGGCTTGCAGAAGTTTGTACGCTTTGCAAAGGAAGTCTGGGACATAAATGCCGTCGGAAAAACCGATGAGCAGGTCGCAGAGGAAGGTCTTGCCGCAATGGAAAGCTGGATGAAAGAGCTTGGACTTGCAATGAAGCTTTCGGAGATCGGCGCGACAGAGGATATGCTTGAAGGCATTGCAGACGGCACGATCATTATGGACGGCGGCTACAAGGTTCTTGACCGCAGCGAGGTGCTGAACATTTTAAAAGCAGCTTTGTGACAGTAAAAAATAAAATGAACATTCCATAATTGTGCGGACATAAAAATCATCTGTAGAAAAAGAAAAAATCAAGCAACAAACTGATTTCTCGGTTCAAGAGGAGTCAGTTTATTTTTATATGAATTTTATATTAACTCTGCAAATAAAAATTAAACTCCTCAAACTCAAT
>CAMWVO010000030.1 GCA_947177695.1 uncultured Clostridia bacterium | reverse complement strand
GGACTATCCGAGGATAGTCCGAAACAGAGTATTTATGAATATTCCGAGTTTCTTAGGTTCAATGAAGATGAACTAATGCTTCGCATAACAAAACTGACATTATTTATTTAGATACAAATTGCCATTCGTCAAACAGCATATCGCCGCCGGAAATCACAAAATAAAGGTTGTGTACACCTTCGATTTTTTGGATGTCGTTGGTGGAAACATTTTTAAATTCATTGCAGTCAAATTCAACTGAAGCAAGGCAATTTCCGTCAATGCTGTCCGCATAGACCTCTATCCTGCCCTTGCCTTTTACCTTTGCGGTAAACGAAGAGGTCTTTTTGGAAAAGTCAACGCCGCTTACATAAGTCCATGAACCTTTATTTCCGCTGATAAGCATATTGCCGTTTCCCTCTGCCTCAACATAGGAAATATCCGAGGCGGTAAAAAGCGTTTCAGCCTGATTTACTTTATACGGATCAACATTTTTTATTTGTTCAGCGCCTTTTTTAGTACCCGAACCGTTGGCTATTTCCACCGCTTCCTCGTTGACAGAAATTTCATTCACGCACAGACTGCGGAAACCGCCGTCCAAACCGAGAGCCTTTTGCGGAAAAAGCGCATGATAAAACAGGTAGTATTTGTCCGAATATTTATGCAGATGGGTGTGATTGTTGCTGTATTCAAGACCCTGCTCTCCCGGGTTTTTGAAATAATCCCCGCGGTATTCCCAACTATCGGAGTCGAGCGGCGTTTTTGTCGTCATGTACGCCATGCTGCACGCAGCAGGTCTCATAAATTCTTTGTTCTCCCATTCAATGCGCTGATCCCAGCTTGTGTTATAGGTGTATACATAAGTGCCGTTTATATAATTCAATTCGCTTGCTTCAAAAAGGTAAGGCGCGGGAATTTCAGCAAAATCGCTTGCAAATGAAATCATATCGTCCCCAAGCTGAACTATTCTTGCAGAGCCTGGCATATAGTCGCTGCCGTTGGAGGCTTTTCCGGCGCCGAAGCTTAACCAGCCTACGCCGTTTTCGTCAATGCAAACACCGGGGTCAAATGGATTTGGACAATCTTTAAGTCCCTTTGTGGAGGTAGATATAAGCGGCTCTCCAAGAGGGTCTGTCCACGGTCCGAGAGGGCTTTCGGCAGTTATTACGCCAACGCCGCAGCCGCTGTTTGAGTAGTAGAGGTAAAAATGAGTTTTTCCATCTTCCTCAACGCGGGAAGTTACAGACGGCGCCCATGAAGCAAGTGCCCATGGAGATATTTCTCCAACGTCGATAATTCCGTGATAAGTCCAGTTTACCATATCGTCGGTGGAAAGCATTACAATTGATTTGATTTTTTCGTAGGTATTGCTTCCGTCGCTGCCTACAGCATCATATTGCTGCTGATCATTTGTGCCGTAAACATACAGTCTGCCCTCGTACTCCACAGCGGTAGGGTCGGCGCAGAATATATTTGCGATCAGCGGATTTGCATTTTCTTCGGACTTTGAAGCAAACACATCGCCATAGGTACCTATCTTTATTTCCTTGCTTGTTTCCTTGCTTGAACTGTTTGAACTGCTTAAACTGCTTGAATCTTTCACAAGTTCCCCGTTCATTTCAGAAACAGTAGCTTCCGCGGTCGCATTGCCGCATGAGCATAACGCTGCCGATACGCCTAACGCTGTAAAAAGAGAAATAATCTTTTTCATTTAAAAAACCTCTTTCTATTTGATAGATTTAACTTGTTAGGAACATTATACAGCATAATTCAATGCGTTTCAAGCTATTAAATCAATTATGGCGTTTTTATGCTAAAATGAAATTTGTTTTGTCTTGAAAATGCTAATTTTATATGGTATAATTATTTAAGAAGGAGATGTTTTTATGTCTGAGAATATTCCAGAGGCTTGTCTGAACTGGTTTACAAACGATGTTGATTTCCCATTTTTTATTCAGTACGGCAAACATGATAAAGACCTTTATATCCACTCTCACAAGGACTTCAACGAGCTTGTTATCGTCATTGACGGCAGCGCGGTACATATGGTAAACAATGAGGAATACCTAATAAAAAAGGGCGATGTTTTTGTTGTAGGTAATGATACTGTTCACGGGTATAAGAATACGAACAATTTTCGTATCTGCAACATCATGTATCATCATAACGAGATGTTCTCCGCTATGCCCGACATCGCTGCAAGCGCAGGTTATCAAGCTCTTTTTGTGCTTGAACCGAGGATTATCAAGGAGCAAAGCTTTAAAAACAGACTGAAGATATATCGGGAAAATTATACGGCGGTAAAGTCTATACTTGATGATATGGTAATGGAATATGAGAACATGTCTGACTGTTCAAAATCAATGCTTATCTCACAATTTATACGGCTTGCAGTAATGCTTTCACGACTTTACAGTTTTGATGTCAGCGAGAATGAACATGATGTTATAAACATTGCAAAAGCTGTTTCCTACATTGAAAATCATTTTGATGAAAGTATTTCCGTGGCAAAGCTTGCAGAGCTTTCCTATTATTCCGAACGGCATTTTATGCGGATCTTTAAAAATACATATGACTGCTCGCCCATTGAATATATTATAAATCTGCGAATAAACCGAGCGTGTGCTCTGCTGAAGGGTTTGAATTTGACAATATCGGAAACGGCGGAAAAATGCGGATTTGATGATGTTAATTATTTCAGCAGGCTTTTCAAAAAGAAGATCGGTGTCTCGCCGTCCGAGTTCAGAAAGAAAAATTAAAGATAACCGTATAATAAAATTCTCGTTATTTCACATATGATGTAAAATAACGAGAATTTTTATCAGGAGGATAACTGAGAATTTATTTGATCGATCTGCAAAGAAACAAAGTCATTTATAGATTCTCTTGTTTGATACCAATCTTCACCGTTAAGCGGTTTTCCGATAGATTCGCTTATAACTGATGAAATGTCGTCTGGAAGTCCGCCGTATACATCTCTGACAGGGTTTTCCTGCGTAAGCCGCAAAACCTCATTACGCATTTCTATCATTTCGTCTGTCCAGCCGAAATCGTCCTTATGCTTCTGATCGTTTATTGCAATAGCATTTTCATCACTGTAAGAAGCGATAACACACTCCATAAGTCTTGCAACGCCCTCGGGATTTCCTGCGCCCATGCATAAATTATAACAGTCTATCTCAGCGTTGTAGTAATATTTATCCGCCTGTTCATCACGAGGGATAGGTACAAAAAATACATCACTTGCATCACCGAAAGTGGTTGTCCATATTTCAGGTGATTTTTCTATTTCATACAGTCCGCCTATATAGAAAAGTTCGCTGCCCTCTCCGATAAATTGAATCTGCGTTGCATAATTGAAAAGGGATTTATCCAAAACAAGACCATTTTTGTTAAGTTCATATTGGAAAATCATTGCGTGTTCAAATGACGGATCGGCAAGGTTATTTTTTACAATACCGTTTTCGAGAGAAATTGACGGAACACCGCTTGCAAGATACAGCGGAGTGCAGTTAAACCAACCGTCAAGACCGTATCTGCTTTCGTTCGGATCTACAAAATCCGTCAGCATATCCTTAAATTTTCCCATAGTCCATTCGCCGTTTTCGTAAAGCTCCTTTGGGTCATCGTAGCCGTTTTCCTCAATGGTTTTGCGGTTGTAGTATACAACATAGCCCTCTGTAGCCTGACAAGCCATAAGGTAATGATTTTCACCCACAACAAACTTGTCATTCAAAGAACGAACGCTGCTCCAAAGCGGACTGTTCCAGTCCACATAATCGTCATAACTTTGTGTCATACCGTTAATTACACATTTGGGGACAGCTTCCGTTGCAGGGAAAAAGTCAATGCCCTCGCCGCCTAAAATATTTGTGGAGAGATCGTTGTATTGATTTGCCCATGTTGTAGGATAATATACAATTTCACCGCCGTACTTTTTTTCAAACAGCTCCACAGAAACAGGCTTGCTGTTGCCTGTGCCCGTAGGGTGCCAAGGGTCGTAAAATGATAGCCACTTTACGGTTTTGTTTTCCAGCTCACCTGTCAGACTATCTGCAAGTTCAACAACTTGCTGCTCTTGTTCAGGCGCAAGAGTTTCGGTATTGATAGCAACTGCCATTGACGTCGTTGTCTGAACCTCATCTTGAAGAGATTGTCCGTTTGAATTATCCGAACAAGATGCAAAACAAGATGTAACCGTAAATGCGGAAATAATTGCAATTATTTTAGATACACTTTTCATTTCAGTTCATCCTTTCAAAAAGTATTCTAAAATTCATTATAAAATATAAGAATACAATTTTCAAGCGAGTAAAGCCATTATGTCTGATTTGTGCTATCTAATGACAGTTTTGTTAAGATATATAAAACTACTATTTCATGCGCCATATTCAATATGATTTTAAACTGTTGTATCTCCTGTCAAATTCCTATATGTCAAGGATTTTGAAGTAATTTTCTATAGTAACCGTCTGTATAGCACAAAAAAATCAAGCTTGCCGCTATATAGGCAATTGCGGTCAATGCAAATCCGGTGCTTAAACCTATCGTATTCTGCACAAAGCCCATACACAGCGAACCAATACCAATACCAATGTCATAGGAAAGCATATAGGTAGCATTTGCTGTTCCACGGTTTCGGACAGGTGTTGCTCCTGTTACAAGCGACTGGAACAACGGCTGCAGAACTGTTGTGACAGACATAGATGTAAATACAATTCCAATCTTAGAGCCTGTAATGCCGACCTCTGCACAATACACCGGTATAACTGGTACGGACGCATAAAACGTTGCCATCATCAATTGTTGCATAATCTAAAGTCTGCTTTATCTTAAATGACGAAATCACAATAAATACAGTCTCTTACTAACTTACTTGCAAAATGCAGTTTTTTACCCTTTAAGCATTTGCTCTGTACGCCAATTTTTGGGAGAAATCCCATAGATATTTTTAAAAGCCCGTGAAAAATGAAGCTGATTGTCGTACCCCACTGCGTTGCTTATATCCCCCACGGAAAGCTTTGTAAGCTTTAAAAGCTCGGCTGCCTTTACCATACGGTAATTCAGCAGAAAATCCTGCGGTGACTTTCCCACAGCTTCCTTGAAAATTTTTCCGAAATAACTTCTGTTCAGACCGCATACCTCCGCAATATCCTCCACGGTAATGTCGTTCTGGAAATTCTGCTCTATAAAAGCAAGGGCTTCGTGAATGTAAAAATCCCGCAGCTTGCTTCCCTGACGGATCTTTATTTCCGCCGCCGAGCGCGCAAAATAATCTATAAACAGATAAAGATGTCCGATAAGGTGAAACGGTGAGGAATTGCTGTTTTCCGTAATGTAGATCATTTCATTCATCATATTTTCCCGAAGTTCCTTTGACCTTGCCTTGTAGACGGGATTGTCGGGAGACAAGCCTGCCGCGTCAACGATAGACTTTGCCCGCAGACCGTCAAACTCGATCCATATATATTCCCACGGCACATTTTTGTCGGCAATATAAGTAGTTATCTGGTCGGGAAATATCATAAAGCCCTGCATACTTTTAACGGAATATGTCTTTGTTTCGCCGCTGCTGTCGTCAGCCATAAGCGTACCCGTTCCCGATATGACGTAATGAAAAAGATAATGGTTCCTTGCGGCGGGTCCGAATGAATGAGCCGGCTTACATTGCTCACGTCCGAACTGATACAAGCTAAGGTCGATAAAATTTTCATTTGGAAACACGGAAAACATCAAATCGTTCATAAATATACCTCCCGTAAAAATCAACAATACTTTTTTGTAATTGTATGGCTTTATTATCAGTATATCATAAAATATACCAAAATGCAATATTGTTTATATATATTGCTCAAAAATTGCAAATTGGCATAAAACATACCTAATTAAGAGATTTACAGAACGCATTATGGTATGCTATACTAATTACAAAGAAAAATATTATTTTAAAAGGAGGAATTGCTCATGAAGAAAGGTAAAAAAATGAGAGTGCTGCTTATGGCTGCGGCGGTCTCGTCAACAATGCTTTTGCAGGGCTGTACGGCGGACAGCGTTGACGGTAAAATACAGGTCACTATGCTCCAGTACAAACCCGAAGCGGTAAAAGCCTTTGAGGAGATTGAAAGGCGGTTCAATGAAACACACGACAATATTACGCTGAAAATCGAATCTCCCAACGAGGCAATGACAGTACTTAAAACAAGACTGATAAGGGAGGATTATCCCGACATTGTGGGAATAGGCGGCGATATAAACTACTCGAATTTCCTTGACGCAGACTTGTTTGAGGATATTTCCAACCTTGAAATTATCAACGACGTAAAGCCCGCTTACCTCAAAATGGAAAAAGAGCTTGAGTTCATTCCGCAGGACGGCATATATGCTCTGCCCTATGCGGCAAACTGTGCGGGAATCCTTTACAACAAGGATATGTTTGACGAAAACGGCTGGAAAATTCCAAACACATGGAGCGAATTTATATCTCTGTGTGAGGAAATAAAAGCAACAGGAACAACTCCGTTATATTTCGGCTACAAGGACACATGGACTTGTCTTGCGCCTTGGAACGCTCTTGCCGTGGGACTTGCGCCCTCGGACGTATGCAGCAGCGTAAATGCTGGAAAAACGACCTTTAAAGCAGAGTACGGCGAGGTTGCGGAAAAAATAAAGATCATGCTGGATTACGCAGAGCCGAATCCCTATGCGTACAGCTACAACGACGCCTGCACAGCCTTTGCAAGAGGCGAGTCGGCAATGTACCCCATAGGAAGCTATGCCGTACCGCAGATTTTATCCACAAATCCCGATATGAACATTGATTCCTTTACCTTTCCCGCAAATGAAAACGAGGCGGACAACGTACTTAATTCGGGCGTGGACCTGCAATTCTGCGTTATGAAGGAATCCCAAAACAAGGAAGCCGCTTACGAGGTACTGCGTTTTCTGAACGAGGACGAGACCGTGCAGATATACCTTGACGATCAGGGCGGAATACCATGCAAGGAGGGCGATTTTGCTATTCCCTCAATGCTTAACGGTATGTCGGATTATATAAACGAGGGAAGAATGTCCGATTTTCACGACCACCATTATCCCAGCGAAATGAGCGTTGACGCCCTTATCCAGACCTATCTTATGGACGGAAGCGAAAATTCCGCAGAGATATTCCTTGAAAGGTTTGACACGGAATGGGTACGGTACAACAGAGACCTTATCGCAAAAATAAAAAAGCACGAGGAGGCAGGAAACAATGAATAAAAAGAAAATGTCCGAAAGGCAGAAAACCTATATTGTAATGGTTATACCTGCTCTTATCCTTTTTGTAATGTTCAACACTATCCCGCTGATAACGGGTGCGGCATACAGCTTCACAAACTATCGAGGCTACGGAAGCTACGATTTTGTGGGACTTCGTAACTACATCGACCTTTTCACAGATTCCAGAGTGGGAAATTCATATCTTTTCACCTTTAAGTACGCTATTGCGGGAACGATTCTCGTAAACCTTCTGAGCCTTATTCTTGCGCTTGGGCTTAACAGCAAAATAAAGTGCAAGAGCTTGCTCCGCGGCGTGTACTTCCTGCCCAACATTTTAGGCGGACTTATCATCGGCTATATTTTCAGCTTTATTTTCACCTACATAGTCCCCGCAGTTGGTGAAGCCCTCAACATCGGATTTTTGCAGAACAGTATCCTTGCAAGTGAAAAATACGCATGGATAGGCGTTCTTATCGTAGGCGTTTGGCAGGCTGTTGCAATGAATACGATAATCTACATTTCGGGCTTGCAGACAATTCCCGCAGAAATTCACGAAGCGGGAATGATAGACGGCGCAAGCCGCTGGCAGGAATTCAAAGACCTTACTCTGCCCATGCTTATGCCGTTTGTGTCCACAAACCTTGTTTTAAGCACAAAAAATATGCTTATGGTATTCGACCAGATAATGGCTCTCACAAAGGGCGGACCCGCTCAAAGCACTGAGTCTATTTCCTACCTTATTTACAGAAACGGTATGGACGGCGGACAGTTTGGCTTCCAGAGCGCAAACGCAGTAGTGTTCTTTGTTGTGATAGTTACTATTTCCATTATCCAAATGGTTATTACCAATAAAAAGGAGGAACAGTTATGAGTGTAAATGCAAGACCTTTCGTTCCCGAACCTATTGAGGTACACAAAAAATCCGCAAACGAGATACGCGACGACAAGGACGGCAGATCAAGCATATTTCTTACCGTTCTGCTTATAATCGGCTGCGTTACAATCTTGTTCCCGCTTTATATGACAATTATAATCGCGTTCAAATCCCCGACAGAAATGACAAACGATATTTCGGGCGCGCTCGCTTTGCCGAAAAGCTTCGGCTTCGGAAACTTTGCGGAAGCAATGCGCGTTACCGACTTCTGGCATTCTCTCGGAAACAGCGTTGCGATTACGGTTGCGACCATTGTTCTCTCCCTCGTTATTCATTCAATGACAGGCTATGCTATCGGCAGAAATATGAACCGCAAAAAGGGCTTCAAGCTGATATATTTCTACATTGTAAGCGGTATGTTCGTACCCTTTGCGATACTTATGATGCCCCTTGTAAAGCAGACCGCAAGTCTCGGCATTGACAATATGCTTGGCGTAATTATTCTCTACACGGTATTTTATATGCCTATGAACGTTATGCTGTACAGCGGCTATATGAAAAACGTCCCCTTTGCAATGGAGGAAGCCGCCGACATGGACGGAGCTTCCGCATGGCGGACGTACTGGACTATCATTTTCCCCATGATGAAGCCAATGCACGCTACAGTAGCGGTGCTGACTGCTCTCGGAACATGGAACGATGTAATGACCCCGCTGGTAATTATGTCGGGTTCGGACAACACAACTCTTCCCCTTGCACAGCTTAATTTCCAGACACAGTTCGGTACAAATTATAATCTTGCGTTTGCTTCCTATCTGCTTGCTTTGCTGCCTATCGTGATATTCTATATCGTATGTCAGAAGCAGATAATCGGCGGAGTTGCAAACGGTGCTGTCAAGGGTTAATTTATTGATAATAAGGGAGAAAAATTATGAAGCTTGATAACAAAATTATGCTTATAACCTATGCGGACAGTATGGGAAAAAATATCTCCGAGCTGCACGAAATTCTTGACAGGCACTATAAAAAAGCCGTGGGCGGAGTGCATATACTTCCCTTTTTTCCCTCCTCCGCCGACCGCGGCTTTGCTCCAATGCGGTATGATGTTGTGGACGAAAAATTCGGAACGTTTGAGGATATTGAAGCTCTCGGAAAAGAATATTATCTGATGTTTGATTTTATGGTGAACCATATTTCCGCAAGCTCTGAATATTTCAAGGACTTTCTTGAAAAAAAGGATAGTTCAGAATACAAGGATTTTTTCATCAGATACAAGGATTTCTGGGACAGCGGAGAGCCTACCGCCGAGCAGACGGATATCATCTACAAGCGCAAGCCCCGCGCGCCGTATATTGAGGCAAAATTTGCCGACGGCACAACGGAAAAGGTTTGGTGTACATTCTGCGAGGAACAGATAGACCTTGACATTACAAAGGAAAAAACGAAAAAATTCATTGCCGACACACTTCGGGAAATGTGCAGAAGAGGCGCGGCGGTGATACGTCTTGACGCCTTTGCCTATGCGGTGAAAAAGCAGGGAACAAGCTGCTTTTTCATAGAGCCCGACATATGGGAACTGCTTTACGATATTGAAAAAATTACCGCAGATGGCGGCGCGGAAATACTTCCCGAAATTCACGAGCATTATACTATACCAATGAAAATTGCGGAAAAGGGCTTCTGGATATATGACTTTGCGCTGCCTGTAATAACGCTCCATGCGCTTTACAATCATACGGGAAAATATCTCAAAGACTGGCTTGAAAAGTGTCCCATGAAGCAGTTTACCACCCTCGACACCCACGACGGTATAGGCATTGTGGACGTAAAGGACTTGCTCCCCGACGAGGAGATCGAAAAAGTAAAGGATCAGATGTACTCAAACGGCGCAAATCTTAAAATGAAGTACAGCTCCGCAGCGTACAACAATCTTGACATTTATCAGGTGAACACAACCTATTATTCTGCTTTGGGAGACAACGACGACGCATATCTTCTTGCAAGGGCGATACAGTTTTTTGCTCCCGGAATACCGCAGGTTTATTATGTCGGTATGCTTGCGGGAACAAACGATATTGAGCTTATGGAGAAAACCAAAAACGGACGGGACATAAACCGTCATTACTATACCGCAGAGAATATAGAAGCAGAGCAGTCCCGCCCTGTTGTTAGAAAGCTTAAAGAGCTTATGGAGCTTAGAAATTCCCACCCTGCATTTGGACTTGACGGAAGCATTGACGTTAAAACCAATGACGACAAAATTACAATAACAAGAAGCTGCAAGGGACACACAATTACTCTTGAAGCCGATCTGACTTTCTACAAATTTAATATATTGCAATAAGCAATGAGGTGAAATTATGCCGATAACCGTTAATGAAAAATCAAGGCTTTTTTGTATAGAGACCGACAATTCCGAATATCAGCTTATGGCGGACAGCTTCGGCGTGCTGCGGCATTTGTGGTACGGCGAAAAGGTCGGCATGAGCATGGAATATTTGCGGGAATATCCCGACGTTGGCTTTTCGGGAAACATCTACGAGGCGGAAAATCTTCGCAGCTATTCTCTTGACACTCTGCCCTTGGAATACTCCAAGGGCAGAGTGTCAAGAGA
>CAMWVO010000029.1 GCA_947177695.1 uncultured Clostridia bacterium | reverse complement strand
ACGTTGACCTTGCTATGCTTGGAAATCCAAACAAAGTATTGCTTTATTGAAAACATGTCCACATTCTGCTTTCAGCAGAGGACTGTTTTCAAGGAAGATTTTGCCTAAACCGCAAAAAGGAGGGGCGGTCGTGTTCGCCCCTCCTCGTAGCCCTCGCGAAGAGAGGGTTTGGCGTCGCCATTTCTCACCTCCTGCTCCGTTTCGGAACGAAAAGGATTTCGCCGCCTGCGGGCGGCGACCAAAGGGCTCCTCGCCCTTTGGAAACCTCGCCAGCTGGGCTCAGCTGGACCAGCTTTAGTCGGCGGCTACGCCGCCTAAGCGCTGCGACAGTGCGCGCCTATTTCCGTATCATCTTGACGATCCTGCCTACCACGGGACATAACAGTCCTGCCACAGCCCAGATCACCAGACCGTTTACCCCGAACTCGCTCCAGCTGCTCTTATCAAAGAAATGCGCGCGGGAGTAAAAGACATAACCGATAGAGACCGCCGTAACGATCAGCCAGTAAATTACCATAATATCTCTGCGCTTCTTTTTGTCGGACTTTCTTTCGCGGCTGTAGCTGTCCTCCTCAAGAAGCATATTGTAGCCGTCGTTGATTATGGAGGTCTTTACCAGAATATAAGCTCCCACGGAGCACATCGCCAGAAGCATAACAAATCCCATTATCGCGGTAAGGTCGTCGTCGGTAATGGCTGCCAAAAACAGGGGTATTACCGAAAGTATGCAGATGACCGTTCCTATAATAAGGCTTTTGGTATGCTTTGAAGAGTACGCCTCCCGCCGTTCCTTTGCCATGCCGCTTACGCCGTAGTTCGTGTCTATGAACTCGTTTTCAAGATATTCAAAGTCCCTTAGCTCCCTGCCCGACATTATAAAGATGATCACCGCAAAGGCAATTAATGCCAGCAGTACCGCAACTCCTATGCCGCCCGCAAGATTTTCGCTTATGGTAAAGCTTCCGAAAAAGTCGGGTGGAAATTCGCTGAGTCCCGCAAGAATAATAAGCACTATAGGAGAAAGTATGCACAGCGACACGCCGAGAGCGGTATGAGGAGCCCGCTTTTCGTTTATCCGCAGGAAACGGTTTGCCTCCTCCATAGATACCTTGCGCAAAGGACTGCCGTCACTGTCGATGTCGCTTTCGGACACCGATTCCTCGGTTTCCATCTCGTCCTTTAAAAGGTAGTCCGTGCTTACGCCGAAAACCTTTCCGAGCTGCAATATTCTCTCCAGATCGGGAACGGACTGCGCGCCCTCCCACTTAGATACCGACTGCCTTGTTACGCCCAGCTTTTCCGCAAGCTCCTCCTGAGACCAGCCGCTCTTTTTTCTTAAATAAATGATTTTGTCCGCTAAGATCATAAGTATTCAACCTTTCCGAATGAAATTTTTTCCATTTTAGACGAGTAGTGATACAGGGGTATCTTTCGTCTCGGCAGAGTATAACCCTTACCGTCAAAGTATGGCGGCATGGGTAAAGGCTCAGCCTTTAATGGAATAACTTAACAGTTTCTGCACTTGACCTTGCAAGGATTTTTCTGTGCTTCCGTTAGTTATATTAAACACTATTTTTCCCCGAAAATCAATAAAGTGAAGCGTACAATTTGTCAACCGAGGGGTGGAAACTGCCGTATCCGACGGTTGCGCCCGCCGCTCATACGCGATTTTAGCATCTAAAAATGAAATTAAAAATGTAATAATCGCCAAAAATATATTATTTTTCACCTTTATTCATAGAATATTTACTCAATTTTGCAAGTTTCTATAAATAATCCTGCAAATCGCTATTGACATATGTTTTTTTATGTGATAAAATAGTATTCAGTTAATTTTCCACCATATTTTTTCAGGAGAGTGAGCATATGCTTTTAAAAGAAGGCGAGATAAGAATTCCCTCCGGCTGCGCCATCACAGGCTTTATCAGCAGAGACGGAAACCGGCTTAACGGCAGTGACGCCGTGAAGTCCATTTCATATATGCACGACCGCTCAAACGGTCTGGGCGGCGGCTTTGCAGGCTACGGCATCTATCCGGAATACAAGGATCTGTACGCGTTCCACGTTTTTTACAACTCAACCGAGTCCCGCGAGCAGACCGAGCGTTTCCTCGACCGTCATTTCGACGTGGTGAACCTGAGCCGTATCCCCACCAAAAAGATACCCGCCATTACCAATGAACCCCTTATCTGGCGGTATTTCGTAAATCCCCTGCCTACGAAGATAGCGTCCTCACAGCTTGACGAGAAAGAGTTCGTGGCTCAGTGCGTTATCCGCATAAACAACGATATCGACGGCGCGTACGTTTTCTCCAGCGGCAAGAACATGGGCGTTTTCAAGGCTGTGGGATACCCCGAAGACGTGGGCGAGTTCTACCGTCTGGACGAATACAGCGGTTACGCATGGACGGCTCACGGACGTTACCCCACAAACACCCCCGGCTGGTGGGGCGGCGCGCACCCGTTCTCACTGCTTGACTATACTATAGTACATAACGGAGAGATTTCCTCCTACGACGCCAACAGACGCTTCATCGAAATGTTCGGCTACAAATGTACGCTTCTGACGGACACCGAGGTAATCACCTATATTTTCGATTACCTTAACAGAAAGCAGCAGCTTGACTTCGAGGACATTGCCAACATAATCGCCGCGCCTTTCTGGAGCGAAATAGACGTGCTGGAAAAGACCGATCCGGTCAAAGCGGCAAAGCTGAAATACTTCCGCAATTCCCTGTCAAGCCTGCTCATCACGGGACCGTTCTCCATCATTCTCGGCTACACGGGCGGTCTTATGGCTCTTAACGACAGGCTGAAGCTCCGCTCAATGGTCGTAGCCGAAAAGGGCGATATGCTCTATATTGCCAGCGAGGAATGCGCCATAAGGGCGATATGTCCCGACGCGGAAAATGTAAGAAGTCCCCGCGGCGGCGAGCCTGTGATTGCAAATCTTAGCGAGGAGGGTAAAAGAAAATGCCTGTAAACTTTTTTCCCGCACGGTTTGAAGTGCTGAGAAATCCCGATAAATGTATCAAATGCCGCGCCTGCGAACGCCAGTGTTCAAACGAGGTGCATTACTACGACAGCGACTACGACAAAATGCTTGCCAACGAAGCCAAGTGCGTGGACTGCCAGAGGTGCGTGTGCATATGTCCCACGGGCGCGCTGAAAATACGCAGGAACGAAAACTCTTTCAACGAAAGCGTAAACTACACTCAGCAGGTAATGATAGAAAACTACCGTCAGGCGGAAAGCGGCGGCGTGCTGCTGTCCTCTATGGGTACGCCCAAGGATTATCCTGTTTACTGGGACAAGATGCTGATAAACGCGTCTCAGGTAACGAACCCGCCCATAGACCCGCTCAGAGAGCCTATGGAGACAAAGGTTTTCCTCGGCAAAAAGCCCACCGCCATTGAAAAAAATCCCGACGGTTCGATAAAGACGGAGCTTCCTCCCCACCTTGAACTCAACGTGCCTATCATGTTTTCGGCAATGTCCTACGGCTCTATTTCAAAGAATGCTCACGAAAGCCTTGCCAGAGCCGCTGAGGAGCTGGGTACATACTACAACACGGGTGAGGGCGGTCTCCACAAGGACTTTTACCAATACGGCGCAAACACCATTGTTCAGGTGGCTTCGGGACGTTTCGGCGTTTTCAAGGGATATCTTGACGCAGGCGCGGCTATCGAAATTAAAATGGGACAGGGCGCAAAGCCGGGTATCGGCGGACACCTCCCCGGCGCGAAGATACGCGAGGACGTTTCCAGAACCCGTATGATACCCATGGGAACGGACGCTATCTCCCCTGCTCCACACCATGATATTTACTCCATTGAGGATCTGCGGCAGCTTATTTTCTCTCTTAAAGAAGCCACAGACTACTCAAAGCCCGTTATCGTAAAGATCGCGGCGGTGCATAACGTTGCGGCTATCGCTTCGGGTATCGCCCGTTCGGGCGCGGACGTTATCGCCATAGACGGCTTCCGCGGCGGTACGGGAGCTGCTCCCACAAGAATACGCGACAACGTGGGCATTCCCATTGAACTTGCACTTGCTTCGGTAGACCAGCGTCTCAGAGACGAGGGTATCAGAAACGAGGTATCCATTGTTGTGGGCGGCTCTGTACGTTCCTCCTCGGACGCGGTAAAGGCTTTTGCTCTCGGCGCGGACGCTATCTACATCGGAACACCCGCTCTGCTTGCGCTTGGCTGTCACCTTTGCAGAAGCTGCCACGAGGGCAAGTGCAACTGGGGTATCGCCACACAGCGTCCCGACCTTGTAAAGCGTCTTAATCCCGATCTGGGCTACAAGAGACTTGTAAATCTTGTTCACGCGTGGGATCACGAGATCAAGGAAATGATGGGCGGCATGGGTATCAATTCCATTGAAGCACTGAAAGGAAACAGGCTTATGCTCCGCGGTGTAGGTCTGACCCAAAAGGAACTGGATATCCTCGGCATACAGCACGCAGGAGAATGACGGGGAGCCCCCGCGGGCTGAGTCACCCCCACGGTTAAATACCGTAATATTTGACTGAACAAAGCCCCCTCAAGGGGGCGGGTAAAAAAGTCTTACCTCTATTCTCTAATTTATAATCTCTAAAAAAGGAGAATTGAAATGCTGACCCACGTTGGTACAAACACAATTGAAACGGAACGGCTGGTACTCCGCAGATTTACATATGAGGACAACCGATCAATGCTGAACAACTGGATAGCCGACGAAAAAGTCCAGTCGCTATACAGCGAACCCGTATATTCCACAGCCGAGGAAGTAAAAGGTCTGCTTGACAAATATATCGGCTCTTACGAAAGGGACGATTACTACCGATGGGCGGTCATTGAAAAAGCAAGCGGCGAATGTATCGGTCAGATCGCGTATTTCCTTGTGGACAGCAAAAATCACTTTGCCGAGATAGAGTACTGTATCGGCGCGGCTTTTCAGTGCAAGGGCTACGCTACCGAGGCGGCAAAGGCGGTCATTGCGTACGGTTTTGACAAAATAAACCTGCACAAGGTTCAGATATGCACCAAAACGATCAACAAGCCGTCCAAACGTGTTATAGAAAAATGCGGACTTACATATGAGGGAACTCTCCGCGACTACTTTTATATGAACGGCGAATATGTGGGAAGACTGTATTTTTCCATTCTGAGAGACGAATACAAAAACCTCTGATCTTTTAAAAAGGAGCTTTTTATGAAAAGAGTTTACGTAAATGAGGACAGATGCCTTGGGTGTCACCTCTGCGAATATTACTGCGCTTTTGCAAACAGCGGCGAAAGCGATATGGCAAAAACCTTTAAGCTGGACAAAAACCCCGTCCCCCGCATTACCGTGGAGGAGCTTGACGGAGTAAGCTTCGCGGTGCAGTGCAGACAGTGTACCGCTCACCCCTGCGTAAAGGGCTGTATCACAGGCGCGCTTTCCTTTGACGACGGGATTATCCGTATCGACGACAGCCGCTGCGTAGGCTGCTACACCTGCGTACTGTCCTGTCCCTACGGCTGTATCGTCATCGACGAAAAGAATGACGGCAAGACCATTACCAAATGCGAATTATGTACACGGAATAGCGCGGGAGAACCCGCCTGCGTTTCGGGCTGCATAAACGGCGCGATAGTCTTTGAGGAAAGAGGTGAGGACTAATGAAATACGTTATTATCGGCAATTCCGCCGCAGCAATAGGTACTGTTCAGGGCATACGTCAGGTGGACAAAGAGGGGCAGATAGTTGTTATCTCCGACGAAAAGTACCATACATATTCCCGTCCTCTTATCTCCTACTGGCTGAAAGGCGCGGTCACGGAGGAAAATATGCGCTACCGTGACGAGGACTTCTACGAGAAAAATGACGTGGACACCCTTTTTGGCACGAAAGTTACAAAGATAAATCCCTCCGCAAAAACCGTCACCATAGAAAACGGAAACGAGATTTCATACGACAAGCTTATGATAGCAGCGGGTTCAAAGCCTTTTATCCCGCCTATGGAGGGTCTTGACAAGGTGACGAAAAAGTTCACTTTCATGACCTTTGACAGCGCGAAAGCCGTTAAGGAAGCTGTTACCAAGGGCGCAAAGGTGCTTATCGTGGGAGCGGGTCTTATCGGACTTAAAGCCGCCGAAGCCTTAGAGCATTACGGCGCGGACATGACCGTTATCGACCTTGCGGACAGGATACTCCCCTCAATTCTGGACGAGGACGCCTCCGCAATCATGCAGAAGCACATTGAAAGCAAGGGCGTCAAGTTCATTCTCGGAACAAGCGTTAAGGAATTCTCCGAAAATTCCGCTCTGCTGAACAACGGCGACACCGTTGAGTTTGACATGGTAATTCTTGCGGTGGGAGTACGTCCAAACACCGAGCTTGCCGCAGAAGCGGGCGGAACGGTGAACCGCGGAATCGTCACCGACCAGAAGCAGGCTGTAAACGGTCTGAAGGACGTTTACGCCGCGGGAGACTGCACCGAGTCTCTTGATATCACCACAGGACAGCAGAAGATACTTGCGCTTCTCCCCAACGCCTTTATGCAGGGCGAAGTAGCGGGTCAGAATATGGCGGGCAAGGAGACCTACTACCTTAACGCCATTCCCATGAACGCTATCGGCTTTTTCGGACTGCACATCATCACAGCGGGCAGCTACGACGGCGAAGCCTTTACCGAAACTGACGGCGTAAAAAATTACAAAAAGCTTGTCACAAAGGACAATGAACTGAAAGGCTTTATCCTTATGGGAGACGTGAAGCGCGCGGGTATCTACACCTCGCTCATCAAGCATCATATCTCCATTGACGAATGCGACTTTGAGCTTCTTAAAGAAAAGCCGCAGATGATAGCCTTTTCAAGAGGCTATCGGAACGAAAAACTTGCGGGAGGTTACGGAAATGTCGACTAAGATAAACGCGGACAATATGCACTACAAAGACCTCAATCACCTTGTAAGCTCCGCGGGAGACAAGGATATCGTTATAGAAAACACTCTGGGACAGCGCTATATCGGCACCCGAACAAGCGGCAAGAATATCGAGGTACACGGCATTCCCGGAAACGCTCTGGGCGCGTACCTCAACAACTGCCGCATAACCGTTTTCGCCAACGCTCAGGACGCTGTTGGCGACACAATGAACTCGGGCGAGATAATCATTCACGGAAACTGCGGCGACGCGGTGGGCTACGGTATGCGCGACGGAAAAATATTTATCCGCGGCGGAGCAGGCTACCGCGCCGGTATCCATATGAAAGAGTATCAGTCCCACGTTCCCGTTATCGTTATCGGCGAAAAGGTCGGCGACTTTCTGGGCGAGTATCAGGCGGGCGGACGTATCGTCGTGCTTGGCATAGGCTGTGAGGGAAGCTGTCCCGTGGGCGGCTTCTGCGGCACGGGTATGCACGGCGGAGCTGTCTATATCCGCTCGGAACACGCTCCTGCTGGACTTCCCGTTCAGGTCAAGTGCGAGGACGCTTCCCCCGAAGATATCGAAGCTATCCGCGCCGACGTTGAGGAATTTTCCGCAGAGTTCGGTCTTAACGCCGCCGAGCTGCTGAGTTCTCACTTCTTCAAGCTCAGTCCCAATACTGCAAATCCTTACAAGCAGCTTTATGTAAATAACTGATTTAGTCTTTACCTTTCCGAAAAAATATGCTATACTGTAAAACAGGAGAACAATATGCAGCATATAGGCACAAAACCGTTTGAAACAGAAAGACTTTGCTGCCGTCCGTTCATACACGAGGACTGGGAGGATATGTTTAAGAACTGGGCGGCTGACCCGAATATCCAGCACGAATACGGCGAGCCTGTTTATGAGACCGTCCCGCAGGTCAGGGAGCTTTTAGAAAAATATATCGAAAGCTACAAAAGCCCCGATTTTTACCGTTGGGCTATCGTGGAAAAATCCTGCGGCGAAAACATCGGACAGATTGCTTTTTGCAGAGTGTATTCCGACTGCCGTACAGCGGAAGTAGAATACTGTATCGGAAAACGTTTCTGGGGCAAAGGCTATGCCGGCGAAGCGTTGGCGGGACTTATTGACTTTACTTTCAGGAATACGGATTTCCTGAAGCTTGAAGCGTACCACAGAGTTGAAAACACGAAATCGGGGAGAGTACTTGAAAAATCCCGGATGTATGTTACCGATACGGTGGAACGGTTTGCAAGAGAAAATATTTCGCCCTACGGCGAGATTTGCTACTGTATTGATAAGGGTACATAATACAGCCAACTGCAAGGGAGGACGCCGCATGAACGGAGAAAACGGAATAGTTATTTTTTCCCACGGCGGCGAGAGCCTTGAAAACATTTCCCTTGCCGCTTCGGAGTACGGCTTCGGTCACATAGCCGTCTCGGACGGAAACGGCGGCAGGGACTTGCTTTCCCGCAGCAGCTACGCAATGGCGTTTGTGAACGCTCCCCTTGAAACGGAGTTCGGTCTCGATCTTGCGGTATACGCCGCGGGACGGGGCTGCGGAGTGATAATCGCGGCGGCTGCGAAACACTGCGGAGAAATAGCGAAAAAGATCGGCGGCACGGATATTTTTATCCTGCCGAAGCCTCTTAACAAGGCTCTGCTTTTGCAGACCTTCCGCTATGTGTCGATCGCCCGCGCCCGGAAGCTGGGTTTGCAGGAGGAAAATCTCGCTCTCGAAAACAGGCTCAGGGACGCAAAGCTTATCGACCGCGCAAAATGTGTGCTTGTGGAGTACCTGAGAATATCCGAGGCTGACGCTCACAGACAAATACAGAAGCGCGCCATGGACATGAGAGTACCCCTTACCGCGATAGCGAAAGACATACTTAAAACCTATGAAATGTGAGGATATTTGCAATGAAATTCACCAAAATGCAGGGTATCGGCAACGATTACGTATACGTAAACTGCTTCAAGGAAACTGTTGAAGATCCCGAAGCCCTTTCAGTACGCATAAGCGACAGGCACTTCGGCATAGGCTCGGACGGTCTGATACTGATAATGCCATCGGACAAAGCGGACTTCCGCATGAGAATGTTCAACGCCGACGGCAGCGAGGGCATGATGTGCGGAAACGGTACCCGCTGTATCGGAAAATATGTGTATGACTACGGTCTTACCGACAAGACCGAGATAAGCCTTGAGACCAAAAGCGGTATAAAATATCTGAAGCTTTTTGTCAAGGACGGTCTTGTGGAGACAGTGGAGGTGGATATGGGTCAGGCGGTGACAAAGCCCGCGGACATTCCCATGAAAGCGGAGGGCGATTCGTTCATTAACAAGCCCATCGAGGTAAACGGAAAAATGTACAACATTACAGCCGTTTCCATGGGCAACCCTCACTGCGTTATCTTCACGTCGGGCGTTGACGGTCTCGACCTTGAAAAAATAGGTCCCGCATTTGAAAACCACGCGCTTTTCCCCGAAAAGGTGAACACAGAGTTCTGCGAAATACTTTCCGACGGCACGATCAAAATGCGCGTCTGGGAGCGTGGCAGCGGCGAGACTTGGGCGTGCGGCACGGGAGCTTGTGCTACTGCGGTGGCGGCAGTCCTGTGCGGATACTCAAAATGCGGCGAGGAAATAACCGTCAGACTTCGCGGAGGAGACCTTGCAATTACCTACAGAAGCGACGGCAGCGTACTCATGCGCGGCGGAGCGGAAAAGGTTTTCGACGGCGAGATTGAACTAAAGTAAACAAACCTACGCATAAACGGGACGGCAGACACGTCCACAACAGAGAAAGGACAATCGCACAATGGCTTTTATAAACGAAAATTTTTTGAGCTTAAAGGAAAATTACCTTTTCATCGACATTGCCAAAAGGCTTGAAGCCTACAGGACGGCAAATCCAGACAAGACCCTGATACGCATGGGTATCGGGGACGTTACCCTGCCTATCGCTCCCGCCGCTGTTGAGGCAATGAAAAAAGGCGCGGAGGAAATGGCTCACAAGGAAACTTTCCGCGGCTACGAGGACAGCGGGCGGGGTTATCCTTTCATGCGTGAAGCGGTCGCGGGATACTACAAAAGCTTCGGCGTTGACATTGACCCCGACGAGATTCTCATAAGCGACGGCGCGAAAAGCGACTGCGGCAATATCGTTGACATTTTCGGCGAAAACAATACAGTGCTTATAACCGATCCCGCCTACCCTGTTTATGTGGACTCCAACGTTATGAGCGGCAAAAATATCCTGTACGCCGCCTCCAACGAGGAAAACGGCTTTGCGGCAATGCCCGACCCGAATGTTGACTGCGATATCATCTATCTCTGCTCCCCCAACAATCCCACGGGTTCGGTCTACACAAAGGAACAGCTTAAAGTCTGGGTGGACTACGCAAAAAGCAAGAATGCCGTGATAATTTTCGACTCGGCTTATGAAGCCTTTATCCGCGACGAGACACTTCCCAGAAGCATTTTCGCCGTAGATGGTGCGAGAGAGTGCGCGATAGAGATATGCTCGCTTTCCAAAACGGCGGGCTTTACGGGTATGAGATGCGGCTATACGGTCATTCCAAACGAGCTTAACGCCTATACCGCGGACGGAACTGCGGTAAGTGTGTCCAAGATATGGCGGAGACGTCAGGGCAGCAAGTTCAACGGCGTGTCCTATCCCGTACAGTGCGCGGCGGCGGCGGTGTTTACCGAAGATGGACTGCGCCAGACCCGCAGCAGCATTGACTACTACATGGAAAACGCACGTCTTATGGCGGAAACCTGCGACGAGCTTGGTATCAGCTACACGGGCGGAAAGAACTCCCCATACATCTGGCTGAAGTGTCCGAACGGCATGGGAAGCTGGGAATTTTTCGATTACCTGCTGAACGAGATACAGGTAGTGGGAACTCCCGGAGAGGGCTTCGGTCCAAACGGAAAGGGCTGGTTCAGACTGACAGCGTTCGGTTCTCACGAGAATACGGCGGAGGCGATGAAGCGGCTTAAAACGCTCTTGAAGAAATAACCTGAAACGCAGTACCGACAATAGGTACTGCGTTTTAAAATTTAGAAAAAGTATAAATTTTGATTTAGCGCACTAACTGTCTGAACGCTCAGGCGGCGAAGCCGCCGACTCAAAAAAGTTCGCCAGCCTTTCAAGGCTGCGAGTTTCCAAAGGGCAGAGCCCTTTGGTCGCCGCCCGCAGGCGGCGAAATCCCCTTTCGTTCCAAACGGAGCAGGAGGTGAGAAACGGCGAGAGCCGTTTCGAGGAGGGGCGAACACGACCGCCCCTCCTCGTTGCGTCTCTAAGCAAAACTTCCCTTGAAAACAGTCCGGTGGACTGTTTTCAAC